>CBDUSV010000299.1:0-3965 GCA_965369885.1 uncultured bacterium | reverse complement strand
GGCGCGAGCGCGTCATTGACCGCGTTCATCACCGCCGCCAGCGAACCGACGGTGCCGCCCTCGCCGGCGCCCTTGACGCCCAGCGGGTTGGAATCCGTCGGCACCGGGTGGCTCGCCATGTCGAAATTGCACATGTCCGACGCCCTGGGCATGGAGTAATCCATGAACGAGCCGGTCAGCACCTGGCCATTGGGATCGAAGACGATCTCTTCCATCAAGGCCTGGCCGGCGCCTTGGGCGATGCCGCCCTGGGCCTGGCCGATGACCAGGAGCGGGTTGAGCTCGACGCCGACGTCATTGATGGCGGTGTAACGCACCAACTGGCTCTCGCCGGTTTCGGGGTCGATCTCGATCTCGCAGATATGACAGGTGTTGGGGAAGTTCGAGGCCGTCGGGTTCCAGGTCGCGGTTTCATAAAGGCCGATCTCGATATCCGGCGGCAGTTTGTTGGGCTGGAACGCGGTCTTGGCCACTTCGGTGAAATCGACCGAGCGGTTGGTGCCGGCGGCGGAGAAGATGCCGTCCTCGAAATCGACGTCAGCGCTGTCGGCCTCCAACAGATGGGCGGCGATGCGCCGGCCCTTTTCGATCACCTTCTCGGCCGCCTTCAAAACGGTGGAGCCCGAGATGGTGGCGGTGCGCGCGGCGCCGGTGCCCGAACCCCAGGCCAGCTTGTCGGTGTCGCCCTCGACCACCTGGATGGTTTCGGCGTCGATGCCCAGCATGTCGGAGACGATCTGGGTGTAGATGGTGGCGTGGCATTGGCCGCCAGCGGTGGACGCCGCCAGCACCGTCACCGTGCCGCCGGGATCGAAGCGCAGCTCGACGGATTCCGGTGACGGGCTTCCCGAGGGATCGACGCTGGACGACAGCCCGACGCCCAACAGCTTGCCGCGCGCCTTGGCCTCTTCCTTGCGCTTGGCCACACCGGCGTAATCGGCTTTGGCCAGGCACTTGTCCAGCACCGCTTCGAACTCACCGCAGTCGTAGGTCACGCCGTTGGCGATCTTGTAGGGCATGGCGTCGGCCGGAATCATGTTCCGGCGCCGGATTTCCGCCGGATCCATGGCGAGATCGGAGGCCGCCATGTCGATCAGGCGCTCGAGCACATAGGTGCCCGGCGTGCTCGACGGGCCGCGGTAATTCGCCATCGGAACGGTGTTGGTCATGACCGCGGCGGAGCGGCCATGGATCACCGGGATGGTGTAGGTGCCGCACAGGCAATTGGCAATTCCGCGCGGGGCGCCGAAGCCGCTCATGGACAGGAAGGCGCCGATATTGGTGTGGGCGGTGAACCTGACGGCGAGGAAATTGCCGTCGCCGTCGAAGGCAAGCTCGCCATCGACCTTGATGTCGCGGGCCTGGTCGTCGGCGATATGGCCCTCGGTGCGTTCGCAGTTCCACTTGACCGGCCGGCCAACCCGCTTCGACGCCCAGGCGATCACCGGCACCTCGGGATACAGCCCGCCCTTCATGCCGAAGGAGCCGCCGACATCGCCGGCGATCATGGTCATCTGATTTTCAGGGATGTCGAACATATGCTTGGCCATCATGGTGCGCCAGGCAAAGGGGCGCTGCTGGCAGGCATAGACAAGGTAGTGGTCCCGTCCCGGGTCGTAATTGGCGACCACGGCGCGGGGTTCCATGGCGTTGGCGGTCACCCGGGTGATGACGAAGTTGTCGCGGATGACGTGGGGCGCCGCGGCGATGGCGGCCTCGGTGGCGTCGGCGTCGCCCTTTTCGGTGAAAAACGCTTCATTGTTCGGGCAGTCGTCCCACAACAGCTGGGCGCCGTCCTGGTAACCGGCGACGGGGTCGAGATTGATCGGCAGGGGCGAATACTCGACGGCGATGGCCTCGACCGCATCCTTGGCCTCGGCGATGGTGTCGGCGATGACGACGGCGACGGTGTGGCCGACATGGCGCACCCGGTCGCGGGTCAAGGCAGGGCGCGATGGGCGGTAGCCGGGCTTACCATCGCTCCTTTTGGGCACCGCCGTGCCCGGCACATCACCGATGCCGGAATTGGCCCAATCCTCGCCGGTGAGAACGGCGAGTACGCCGGGCATGGCGGCGGCGGCGGCGGTGTCGATGCTGACGATATCCGCGTGCGCGTGGGGCGAGCGCAGAAACACCGCATGGGCCTGCTGCGCGAGCGTGATGTCATCGGTGTAGCGGGCCTCGCCTTTTAAAAGCCTCGGGGCCTCGACCTGGGTCACCGGTTGGGAGATGGCATAGCGTGTCATGATTGCCCTTTCTTATCCTTATTCAATGGCTAGAAATCGTAGAGGAAGGGCAGAAGCAACGGCTTCGGCCACACCACGTGGATCACGCTGTCGAACAGGCCGAACAGGATGGCCAGCGCCATGACCCCCAGCGTGATGGCAAGTCTCCAACTGCCGCCATAAAACCGCGCATAGGCCGTGGGCATGATCAGGAAACTGATATGGAATCCGACCAATACCACACCGGCAAGGATACCCGAGATCCAGGCCGCGGCCTCGAGATAGCGTTTCGTCAGGTTGCTGCCCTGGATCACGTCGGTGATCTCGTCCGGATTGCGCCGGTGGCGGACATAGTCCAGGGAAAGCTGAATGCTCACCAGTATGATGCCGATGCCGGCGATAAAATAGACGTCCAGCGCCGCGCGCAGCGGCCAGCTCGTCGCCGTGATGGCGCCATAGATCAGCACGCCTAAGAACAACAGGGTGAAGACCACGCCGCCGACCGACTGCATGCGGGGCTGGTCTTCTTCCATGTAGTAATCCATCGTCACTTTCTGCTCATGGCGGGTGCGCCACATGGGGAAGAACACCGTCGCGACGATGATGGCGAAGATGACAAGGACGCCGGGGAACAGCAGCCATTCCCAGCTATAGCGGTCAATCGACAGCCACAGATAGGTCTGCACCTGGGGACCCAGCACCACGGCGACCAGCACCGGCGGGCGCGGCCAGCCATAGCGCCGCATGAACACGCCGATGAAGGAGAACACGATCAGGGTAGCGAGATCCTGATAGGAAAACGACACGCCATAGGCCGCGGCGACGGTGAAGATCAGGGTCATCGGCACGATCACATAGAACGGCAGAACCGAGACCTTGGCGAAGGTGCCGGCCAGGCCCATCGAAAGCCCGGCGGCGAAGATGTTGGCCACCACACAGATGAAGATCATGGAATAGATGTAATAGGGCGTCTGGGTGATCATCGGCTCGCCGGGGGTGATGCCGACGGCGGCGAAGGCGACCAGCACCAACGCCATCGATGTCGATCCCGGAATGCCGAAGAAGAAGGTCGGGATCAGGGCGCCGCCTTCCTTGGCGTTGTTCGACGATTCCGGCGCGATCACCCCGCGCACATCGCCCTTGCCGAAATTTTCGGTATTTTTTTCGGTCTGCGCCGCGTGGGCGTAGGCGAACCAGTCCGCCACCGAGCTTCCCAGACCCGGCAGGATGCCGATCCAGACTCCGACCAAGCTGCAGCGGATCACCAGCCACCAGTTCTGCATGGCGTCCTTGCAGCCCTGCCACAGGCCGCTGCCGAGCTTGCCGGTCTCGGAAATGCTGCTACGCCGCATCGACAGATCGATCAGTTCCGGGATGGCGAACATGCCGAGACCGACCAGGGCGATATGGACGCCGTCCCACAGGTAGTAACCGCCCATGGTGAAGCGGTCGATCCCGGTGCGGGCCTCGGTCCCGATCAGGGATACCGCGAGGCCGAATGCCGCCGCCATCAGCCCCTTGACCGGGGTGTTGCCGCTTAAGATTCCGACCGCGCTGAGGCCCCAGATCACCAGCATCAAAAGCTCGGGCGAACCCAGCAGCAGCACCAGAGGCGTGACGATGGGAAGCGAGGCCATGAACACCATGGTGCCGAACAACCCGCCCATGACCGACGCCGTGAAGGCGGCGCCGAAAGCCCGGTTGGCCTCGCCCTTCCTGGCCATGGGATAGCCGTCGACG
>CBDUSV010000298.1:0-3989 GCA_965369885.1 uncultured bacterium | reverse complement strand
GTCCCGAAGACAAGCTGTTGGGCGAATTCGGTCCCATGGAAGGCCTGTCGACGCCCCGGAACGCGCGCTATTGGTTCGAAAGCGCCGGCGACGAGGAGCTCGAATTGCTCCAGGTCGCCGCCATCGCCCCGGATATCGAAGGCCCCATGCGTATCGATGCCTCGCCCCGGAAATGGGATCACGACACCAACGAGCATATCGACGCCGGGCCCGCCTGAAGTGCTTTCCTCCCGAACCTAAGGCTGGATCAGGATGGCGCGGAAATCGTTGACATTGGTGCGGGTCGGGCCGGTGACCACCAGATCGCCCAGATTTTCAAACAATCCATAGGCGTCGTTATTGGCGAGATGGGCCTTGGCGTCGAGGCCTGCGGCCCGGGCCCGGGCCAGGGTGTCGGGGCCGATCATGGCGCCGGCATTGTCCTCGCTCCCGTCGATGCCGTCCGTGTCGCAGGCGATGGCCCAGATACCCGGCGCGCCGTCCAGCGCCAGGGCCAGGGCAAGCAGAAACTCGGTGTTGCGCCCGCCACGGCCTTGACCCTTGACCGTCACCGTGGTCTCGCCGCCCGAGATCAGCACCGCCGGGGGGCCATTGCGGGCCTGGGCGAGAGCCATGCCGGCCATGGTGCTCGCGACTTGGCGGGCCTCGCCCTCGATCCTGTCCCCCAGATTGACCGGCTCCAGGCCCAGGCGCTTGGCCTCGGCCACCGCGGCCTCGAGAGCCATCCGCGGCGTGCCGACGACGATGGTCTTCGTGGTCTTGGTGAATTGGGTTGCCGCCGGGGTCCCATCGCCGGCGAGGTGGGCCACCACCGCATCCGGCGCCGTGATGCGGTATTTCGCCAGCACGGCGCGGGCATCGGCGAAGGTGGTGGGGTCCGCCACCGTCGGCCCCGATGAGATCACCGCCGGGTCGTCGCCGGGCACGTCCGAGATCATCAGGCTCAGCACCCGGGCCGGGGCGGCGGCGGCGGCGAGACGGCCGCCCTTGATGGCCGAAAGATGGCGCCGCACCTTGTTGATTTCGCTGATCGCCGCGCCCGAGGCCAACAGCGCCCGGTGCACCGCCTGCTTGTCGCGGAGGCTTATGCCCGGCGCCGGCACCGCCATCAGGGACGAAGCCCCGCCCGAGAACAGCCCGACCAGCAAATCATCGGCCCCGAGACCCTGGGCCAGGGCCAGGATGCGCGTCCCGGCGTCAAGGCTGGCGCTGTCCGGCACCGGATGGGCCGCCTCGATGATCTCGATATGGCGGCACCCACAACCGTGGCCGTAGCGGGTGACCACCAGTCCCGAAACCGGGCCGGGCCAGTGATCCTCCAAGGCCTTGGCCATGGCCGCCGAGGCCTTGCCGGCGCCGACGGCGATGGTGCGCCCCGCCGGCAGGGCCACGCCTTCCAGGTATGGCGGCACGCAGACTTCGGCATCGACGGCTTTAATGGCGGCATCGAACAGGGCCCGGAGGTTGGCCTCGACACCGTTATTTTCCGGCATCGCCTGAGGGCCTAGCGCATCTGCGCCATGCCGCGGCCGAAGCCGACGAAGCGCAGGCCAAGGGTAAGGACGAACAAACCGGTCATCAGCATCACGCCGATGGCGCCGACCGCTTCCACATTGCCTTCATCCCACATGTACCAGATCAGGACGGCAAGCACCTCGTTGCTGGGGCCGTCGAACAGGATCAAGGGCAGCCCGGCAAGGCGTATCGCCAGCAGCACCACATAGATCCACACCCCGACGAAGGTGGGCATCATCAGCGGCACGAAGATCCGCAGCATGATCCGCCAGGGCGGCGCCCCACTGGTCCCGGCGGCCTCTTCCAGGTCCTTGTGAATTTGCAGGATCGCCGCGTTCATGGCGCGGGTGCCGTAGGCCAGGAAGATGACGGTGAAGCCGATGACCAGCGACGTCACCGAGCCGAATATGGTGGTTCCGGCCCATTGGTCGAATTTGAGGAATACCCAAAAGAAGGCGAGACCCATGACGATCCCGGGGATGGCATGGGGGATGAATGCGAATTGGTCGAGCAGCCGGCGTCCCCAGTATCTGCTGCGCACCACGATGATGGAGACCACGAACGACAAAGCGGTCACCGCCGTCGCCGTGCCGAAAACCATTAGCATGGTGTTGAGCATGGTGTTCTGAAAGCGGCCATATTCAAAGGCCTCGATATAATTGTTCCAGGTCATGGTCTGGAAGGCGCGCAACGACGGTGGCTGAAGGATGCTGACGAACGAGGTGTAGAGCAGCACCAGATAGGGCACCACGATCGAAAGGAAAATGAACGCGATGGCTAAGCCCAGCATGGGGTAGCGCCAACGCCCCAGATCAACCAGCCGGGGCCGGTAGCCCTTGCCGGTGACCACGGCATAGCGTTCCGCCCGGGAGATGGTGCGGAAATAGAAGTAGGACGCAACCACGGCGATGAATAGATAGAACATGGCCAGCGCGTTGGCCTGGCCGTAAACCGGAAGGTGTTCGATCGATTCGATGATCGAATAGACCCGGGTGCTGAAGACGTGAATATTGACCGGCATTCCCAACACGCCGGGCACCTCGAAGACCTCCAGTGCCGTCATTGCCTGATAGATGGTGACGGCAAACAGGCCCGGGACCATCAGGACCAGGGTGATGCGGCGCAGTGTCGATACGGGGTTGGCGCCGCTGGTCGCCGCCGCCTCCTCCAACGCCGGGTCCATCGAACGCAACAGCGGCACCAGCATCAAAAACGCCGTCGGCACCAGCCTGAGCCCCTCGACGAAGATCATGCCGCCCAGGGAATAGATGTTGATGGGGGCGCTCTCGAGCCCGAAGACTTCCATGATGTAGCGGGTCAGGAACCCGGCGCGGGGGCTCAGCAACAACACCCAGGCCATGGCCTGAAGCAGCCCCGGCACCGCCAGCGTCAGGGGAATGCCGGCATAGATCCACAATTTCCCCGGCATGTTGCTGCGTTCCACCAGCCAGGCGAAGACGGCGGCGAAGCCGATGCCGACAGCGGTGGCGCCGGTGACATAGACGAAGGTGTTGTAGAACACATCGTCGATGTCTTGTTCGAACCACACCGCGACATAATTGACCAGGCTCATCTCGGAAAGATGGAACTCGGTGGGCAGCGACGCGGTGGAGAAGCTGCCGAGGACGAGGAACACCACCGGCGACAGCACGAACACCCCGACCACCACCAGGACGGCGTTGGGCCAGATCGTGGCGCGGGAAAACAACCGCGCGGCAAGGCCCTTGTATATGCCTGGGCGGATTTCCGGGTGGGTCTCCGGGCTGGGCTCCGGCGCCGTCATGGTTGAAACATCAAAATCGGATCAAATGGGGTGAGGGGCGGCGGGGGCGGCGCCTTGGCGGTAACCGCCCCGGTGCCACCCCCGTATCCACTCACGATCGGGCGGTTTGCCGTACGCCCATCGTGGGCCCAATCTACTTCTTCTTTTTCTTGCCTCTCTTTTTGCGGGCCGGACCGCCGGCGTTGCGCCATGCCGGCTTCCACACCTTGTAGACCTTGGGCAGTTCCTCGACCAACAGCCGGATGTCCCTGAGCGCCACCTTCTTGCCCTTGAGCTCTTCGCCATAGGGGAAGTACTTGGCGTCCATCAGGTCCTTGTGGACCGGCGCCGCGCCGACAATGGCGCTTTGCAGCAACTGGCCTTCCTTGCTCAACAGCCAGTTGACCAGCAGCTTGGCGGAGTTTACCCGCGGCGAATTGCGGAAGATGGCGATATTGGTGAAGTAGCGCGGGATCGGCTCCGGGCAGTGGGCGGCGAGGGGCGCGCCCTTCTCGACCTGGATCTTGATGCGGTACAATGCCGACGGCATGGAAATGTCGAACTCGCCGATGCTGGCCAGCTTCATCAAGCCGTTGATGCCTTCCTTGCGCAGTTGCGGCTTGAGGTTGTGGAAGAACGCCGGCAGGAAATTGTTCTTGATCTCGTCAGCCCCATAGGCGCCCCACAAATTGATCAGCCAAAGATGGGCCCG
>CBDUSV010000297.1:0-4056 GCA_965369885.1 uncultured bacterium | reverse complement strand
AACCGACTATATCCGCCGATTGCATGCGGCCTCAAGCCCTTAAGGCGTGATAGCCAAGTTGACGGGCCGGGGGCGGGAACCTATGGTTGGTGGCTGAAAAAAACCAACAAACAAGACTAGGCTTAGAGGAGGAATGGCCATGATAACAGCCGCCGATCTTCACGGCATCATGGCGATGATGCCGGCTTTTGCCACCGACGACGGTGATGACATCGACGCTCTCGCGACCATCGATGTGGGCCGGCTCCACCATGGCGTCGACCGCATCATCACCGATGGCGCCAACGTCATCGCCACCACCGGCAGCTTCGGCGAGTTTTCCAATCTTCTGCCGGACGAGTTCGAGACCCTGGTCCATGCCACGGTCGAGGCGGTGGCGAAGCGGGTGCCGGTGATCATCGGATGCACCAGCCTCCATTCCCGCGAGGCGGTGGCCAAGATGAAGTTCATCCAAGATGCCGGCGCCGACGCGGTCATCGTCGGCGTGCCCTACTATTTCCCCTCGACGGTCGCCAACGCGGTGCGTTTTTACCACGACATCGCCGAGAAGTTCCCCGACCTCGGGGTGCTGATCTACCACAACCCGACGCTTCACAATGTCACCCTGCCGGTGGACGCATTTACCGCCATCACCAAAAGTCCGAACGTCATCGGCATGAAGGACAGCCACCGTTCGCCGGCGGATTTCTCAAAGTTGATGGACATCGTCCGCGGCAAGATGAGCATCTTCGTTCATCAGGCCCAGTACTACCCGTTCGCCGCCCTCGGCGCGTCCGGGTTCTGGTCGATCGATGCCTGGATGGGGCTGGAGCCCTTGGTCTTCCTGCGCGA
Source organism: uncultured bacterium (assembly GCA_965369885.1). GTDB lineage: Bacteria > Pseudomonadota > Alphaproteobacteria > SMXQ01 > SMXQ01 > JAZFWG01. The sequence goes on along the minus strand of CBDUSV010000297.1, from coordinate 3,225 downwards.
TGCCGTCGATGGCGGCGATGTCGAGGGCGCCAAGCAGGCTATCCTCGACACCATGTTCAAGCGCGGAGATTCGACGGCCCTGCAATGGCGCGAGCCGGGCCACAAGATCGCCGTGCGCTATGCGGGCTATTGCGACCCGGGACCGTTGCGCCCGCCGTTCCTGGAAATTCCCGCCGATGTGCTGGAACGCCAAAAGCAACGGGCGGAACATTGGCGCAGCCTGTGCGAGAAATACGGCGCCACGCTCAAGACCGCGGCCATGGCCTGAGGGGAAAAGGTGAGCATCACCTACACCAAGACCCTGGAAGATTTTGACGCCGATCTGGCTGAACTGCATGTTCGCGGCCAATGGACGGCGGACAAGAACCGCCGCCAAAACCCGGCCGAGGGATCGAGCCGGGTGAATGCGGTCGAGCCGGTCCCCGCTGGCGTGCCCCATATCTGGAAATGGCAGGACCTCCACCCCAAGCTGATCGAGGCGTGTGAGGCCCTGCCCGAGAGCTTCACGGCGCGGCGCGCGCTCGCGTTCAAGAACCCCGAACTGCCGCGCTGCACCGCCCAGACCATGGGCATGGCGATACAGGTGATCCGCCCGGGAGAGCTGGCCTGGGCCCACCGCCATTCCATCACCGCGCTGCGCTTCGTCATTCAAGGCCATCCCGACCTGTTCACCGCCGTCGACGGTGTGACCTGCCCGATGGAGAACTATGACCTGGTTCTGACTCCGGGCTGGACCTGGCATGACCACCACAACCCGACCGACCAGGTCGCCATGTGGCTCGACGTGCTCGACGTGCCCCTGGTCACGGGCTTGAACCAGAGCTTCTATGAGGAATACAGCGACAAGTGCTACCCCACCACCAACCAGGTCCCGGCCCAGGGTCCGGCGGGGAAGGATTTCCTGCGTCCGGTGTGGCAAACCGGCGAGGCCATCGCGCAACAGCCAAGCTGGCGCTATCCGTGGCGCCAGACCGAATCGAGGCTGCGGGAATATGCCGGCCAGGACGGCAGCCCGTGCGACGGGGTGGCACTGGAATATCTCAATACCGCCACCGGCGGGCCGACCCTGCCGACGCTCAGCTGTTGGATCCAACTCTTGAAGCCGGGGTTCGCGGGCAAGGCCCACCGGCATACCTCGTCCGCGGTCTATTATGTGGTTCGCGGCGAAGGCACCACCCAGGTGGGGGATGTGGAACTCGCCTGGTCCGCCAATGACTGTTTCGTGGTGCCGAATTGGATGTGGCACCGTCACATCAACGCATCCGCCAAGGAAGAAGCCATCCTGTTTTCCGTCAATGACGCCCCGGCGCTGCAAGCCATGGCGCTGTTGCGCGAAGAGACCGAGGCATGAACCGGATGGCCCGCCTAGGAAAATCCCGGAGGAATTAGGATGGCAACCAAGACCAAAGCGAAACCGAAATCAAAATCGGCCGGCGGCCTCAAGGCGTTGGAAGCCGAACTGATCGAACTGGCCAACGCCCAGCATGATTCATATGCCTACGAACACCTGTTCTCGGTTCCACTGACGATCGCCCGGGTACGCCTGCACCACCTGCAGAAATCCCTTTGGGTTCTCAACCGCCGCGAATGTTGGGCCTATGCCCAGGCCGGAGCGCCGTTCGACGTCAAGCAACTGGTCTGGGACCACGAGCGCGAAGAACTCCGGGGCGACGCGGAACGCGGCATGGACCACCACTACGGGTTGGAAGTGCAGCAGGGCGAGCCCTTTGGCCTTCGCCCTGAGGATTATGCCGATATCACCCCCTCAGACGGCACCGTGACCTGCCTGCATGCCTGGACCCATCTGGCCAAGAACAGCCCCTGGCTCAAGGCCTTCGCGGCGTCGGCGGCGTTGGAAATGTCCAATTCCGAGGAGATTCTCAGGAAGGGCGGCGCGTCCCGGCGCATGGCCAAAAGGATCGAGGAGGACCTCGGCATCACCCTCAACCGCCAACAGTCATTCAAGGAGCACATGGTCGCCGATGTGGCCCACGCCCATATCATGATGGAAGTGGCGGAACTCCATGCCGATACCGAGCTTGCCCGCCAACAGATGCTGGAAGGCGCCAAGGAAAGCTGGGCGATCGACCGGATCTACCGCGACAATCTGGCGTCCCTAATGGAAGCGGTGCCCGGCTGACGGCAACACCTGACGGCAAGTTTTTGCCGGGCCCGGTAGAGGCCGCGTGCGCTTATCCGTTGACATGGACGTGGCCGTGCATGCCGGCCTCGGTATGGCCGGGGATGTTGCAGGCGAACAGGATTTTGCCCGGACGGCTGAACTTCCAGACGATCTCTTTGACTTCGCCCTGTTTCAAGAAAACGGCGTTGGCGTCGACCTGGTTCATGTGGCCGGAGATGGCGCCGTTCTTCATCATTGTTACCATTTCCCTGCGGTGGGCCCGTTGGGTCGCGGCATCGCCCAAGGTGAAGTCATGGGCGATGGGGCTGCTGTTGACGATGACGAAACGGACGGTCTCACCGGCCTCGAAGTCGGTGGCGCTGAGGCCATATTTCATGCCGTCAACATAGACCCCGACGGTGCGGCCGGCCTCGGAGGCCTTGCCCGGTTCACCGAAGGAAAACGTTTTGCCGGGGCCGTGGCCTTTGTGACCATGGCCCAGGGGGGCCGCGTGAGCGCTGGGCAGGTTAAAGGACACCGCGGCGGCGGCAATAAGGGCGAAGCTAAAGACACGTGAGATGAACAACGCGTACGGCTTAAGGACCAACATTTGTATGGCTCCAATTTATCCAAGTTTTGCGCAATATTTAAGGAATTCGGCCGGCGACGCGCCACCCGCACCGCGCACACGCCCAAGTCCACATGTGGCGCCATGGCGCCGCACGTGATGACGTTCAAGCTGGTTGGATGACGGCCGCTACCGTGAGGTCAAATTGCGGTTCGCGGCACCGGGGGATCGCGGGAGGGTAGGGAAGCGATGAGGGAGCGGTAATGAACCGGATGAACGGGCTCAAAGCTATCGGCCTGGCGAAGATTGGGCGCATGGGCAGACATGACCGAGAATGCCTTCATCGGGGCATGGCAATTGTGGGCATGGAATCTGGTCATGTTTGCCGGCATGCGGTGGCCTTTGTCGGTCTCGAATGCTGGCAAAGAGCTTGATTCGGCTGAGGCGGCAAATGCCTTCGCGGCTTCAGGGGCCGGCGCACCGGCCGCCATCAAGGCGACAAGCAGAACAGCCGAAACCAACAAAATGGAAGTCC
>CBDUSV010000296.1:0-4058 GCA_965369885.1 uncultured bacterium | reverse complement strand
CGCGACAGCCTGGTCTATCTCACCTGGTTCCGCGGCGGGCTGCGTATCGTCGACCTCGCCGATCCTTCCATTCCGGTGGAGGTCGGCTATTACATCCCAACCCCGGCCCCCGGCGCCTCCACGGTCCAGTCCAACGATCTTTTCGTCAACAAAGACGGCCTGATCTATTTGATGGACCGCTTCGTCGGCCTGGATATCCTGGAGTACACGGGGCCTGCGGGGGTGAAGGGGTGATAGCCCGGCATTCCCGATGAGCTAAGCTCGTTTCTCGGCCTGTGAAGCCGCCACCTCCCGCCGCCGTTGTGTCTGGCTGGCGGCTTGGTTAGACTTGCGCGATTGCCGTGCCGTAAACAACCCGTGCTTCAACGAACAAAGAGAAACCCCATGCATGCCGACCATTCCCTGTTGCAAATCCTCGCCTATGTGATGATCGCGTCGCTGTTCATTTTCCGTGGCTTCGGCTCGATGTCCCAATTCACCCACCATGCGGGGCGTTTGCGGTCGCGGCGCATTCCATTTCCCGAGGCGGTGCTGGTCATCGCCTTCGGCTTCATGCTGACGGGCGGGGTGATGGTGGCGCTGGATTTCCATGCCTGGATCGGCGCGTCCATGCTGCTCCTGTTCACGGTGATCGCCAACCTGCTCTATCACGATTTCTGGAACCATGAGCCGGGCCAGGACAAGCGGCGGTCGACCTACATCTTCGCCAACAATGTGGCGGTGATGGGGGGGTTGTTGCTGGTGTTCGCCGCGGGCTGAGCCCGCAGTATTAATTAGTGGGGCTGAGCCGGGAGGACCATATGGCAAAGACCATCCTGGTTACCGGCGCATTGGGCCAGATCGGCGCGGAGTTGGTGCCGGCGTTGCGCGCCCACCATGGCGCCGCCAACGTCATCGCGTCGGATCTGCGCCTGCCGCCCAAGGGCGCGGCCCTCAGCGAGGGCCCTTTCGCCCATCTCGACTGCACCCGGATACAGCAGATCCAGGACACCGTGCACCGCTTCGATGTCGGCGCGATTTATCATCTCGCCGCGTTGCTGTCGGCGGTGGCCGAGGACAAGCCCCAGGCCGCCTGGGACCTCAATATGGGGGGGCTCTACCAGATCCTGGAAGCGGCGCGGCAATGCGGCTGCGCGGTGTTCTTCCCGAGCTCGATCGGCGCCTTTGGGCCGACCACGCCCCGGGACATGACACCCCAGGACACCATCCAGCGCCCCACCACCATCTATGGGGTGACCAAGGTGGCATCGGAATTGTTATGCGATTACTACGCGCTGCGCTTCGGCGTCGACACCCGCGGGCTGCGCCTGCCCGGGCTGATCTCCCACGTGGCGCCACCCGGCGGCGGCACCACCGATTATGCCGTCGAAATCTTCTACCAGGCCATCCGCTACAGCCACTACACCTGTTTCCTTGCGGCCGGCACCCGCATCGACATGATGTATATGCCCGACGCCATCCGTGCCATCATGGGCCTGATGGAGGCGGATGGGGCAAAGCTCAAGCACCGCAACGCCTTCAACGTCACGGCCATGAACTTCACGCCGGACGAGCTGGCGGCGGCGATCCGGGGTCACATCGCGGATTTCCGTATCGACTATGAGGTCGATCCCATCCGCCAGGCCATCGCCGACACCTGGCCCCATTCCATCGACGACAGCGCGGCGCGGGCGGAATGGGGCTGGTCGCCGGGTTTCGATCTTGCGGCCATGACCGCCGATATGATCGAGAAACTTCGCGCCCGGCTCAAGCCCGCCAAATAGGCCAGCCACCACAGGGCCGGTCACTGCTTAGGAGGCCCCCATGCCCAGCCAAAATCTCGAACCGATCCTGGCGAGCGAGCTCGAGGCCATGGCCGATGCCGGCAGCCTCAAGGGCGCGGAGTGCGTCATCACCGCCGTGATCCCGCCCGCCGATGGCAAGGGGCCGCGCTATCGCCTCGCCGGCGAGGGCGACAAGGGGTTCTTGCGCATGAACTCCAACGGCTATCTCGGCATGGCGCTCAACGGCGACGTGATCGCGGCGGAAGAGGCGGCGACCCGCGCTTTCGGCGCCGGGCCCGGGGCGGTGCGCTTCATCAGCGGCACGTCGGCGCCCCATGTGGAGTTGGAGGCCCGCCTCGCCCGGTTTCATGGACGCGAGGCGGCGATGATCATGAGTTCCGCCTACGCCACGGTGATGGGGATCCTGCCGGCGCTGATCACGCCCGAGACCGCGGTGATCAGCGATGAGCTCAACCACAACTGTATCATCAACGCCTCACGCCTGGCGCGGCCTGGCGAGAAGCATGTCTATAAGCATCTCGACATGGACGAACTGGAAACTGTTCTCGCGGCGTCGGCCAAGACCATGCGGCGCGCCATCATCGTCACCGACGGCATCTTCTCCATGCGCGGCGACCACGCGCCCTTGGCCTATATCATGGGTCTGGCCCAGAGCTTCGACCGGCATTTCCCGGAAAACGTCCTGGTGGTGGTCGACGATTCCCATGGCGTCGGCGCTTGCGGGCCGACCGGGCGCGGCACCGAGGAGGTCACCGCCTCGGCCCACGCCGATATTCTCATCGCCACCCTGGGCAAGGCCTTCGGCGTCAATGGCGGCTATGTGGTGGCGAACGCGGCGCTGATCGCCTATTTGCGCGAAAAATCGCCCTTTTACATCTATTCCAACCCCATCACCCCGGGCGAGGCGGCGGCCGCGGCCAAGGCGCTGGAAATCCTCGACGGCGCGGAAGGCCAAGCGCTGCTTTTACATCTTCGCGAGATGACCGAGCGGTTCGAGAACGGCCTGGTGGCGCTGGGGTTGGAGACCATTGAAGGGGTGCATCCGATCAAGCCTTTGATGGTGCGCGATGCCGATGAGGCCGCGGCAAAGGTGGCCCATCTCAAGGCCCACGGCATCCTCGCCACCGCCATCAGCTATCCCGTCGTCGCCAAGGGCGAAGACGAGATCCGCTTCCAGATCTCCGCCGATCATACCCCGGCGGATATAGATGAGGTGCTCGGCGTGCTCGCAGGCACCGGCAAGGCGGACTAGCCCGCTTCGACGGATTTCACCGGGTGGCGGCGCCCTCGCCGAACAGTTGGAACGGCGCCCAGAACAGGGGATGGGCGTAGGAATAGATCGTCTTGCCCTTGCCATCGGCGAAGCCCGGCCCGTCGATGAGCCCGAGCTTGGCCTGGCGCAGGGCGTCGCTTCGGCTCAAACGTGGATCGGCGGCCTGGCGCCGGAACAGATCGGTCACCAACGCCCGCGCGCTGGTGCTTTCGATCTGCCAATGGGTGACCAGCAGCGCCCGTGCCCCGGCAAAAAGGAAGGCGCGGCCAAGGCCGGAGACCGCCTCGGCGCCGGCGCCATTGCCGGCCGCCGTGTTGCAGGCCGACAGCAATACCCAGTCGGCATCCAACTTCAGGCCCAAAATCTCGCCCATGGTCAATAGCCCGTCGCCCTTGATACCGGCAATGTCCGGCGCGGTCAGGGCTAGGGCGGGTTGGCTGAGGCCGTCGATATCTCCCGCCATGAGGGCGTGGGAGGCGAAGGCGATGACCTTGTAGCGGTCAAGCTCCATGGTCTTGACTTGGCGTTCATTGGCGCGTGGACCGGTGAAGACATCACGCTTGAGGTCGGCCTTCAAGGCCCGGGCGATGCTTCGAACCTCTTGGGCGGTTTCCGGAAGCCTGGGTAGGTCCGCGAGCGTCATGCCCTTCCTGCCATCCAGATTGGGCAGTGCCCGCAACAGCACCCGTGTCTTCGGCCCTAGCACCCCACGGCTTGCCAGCACCGGGCCTGATTTGGCCTGGGATTTGGCTTCCGCCGCCTGGGCCCGGCCGAACCAGGGATCGGCGAAACCGGCGAAGTCGCGCCGTCCCCAGGCCGCCGGCGCTTGCGTGCGCAAGGTGACCAGCGCCGAGACCGTCGGCAACGCGGTGACGCCGTGGCTGCGCACCAGCCACGGCACCCGGCGGTACGGGGCAAAGGGTGGACCCGATCCCTGCTTGAGCCCTTTATTGACCGGGGATTTTTCGGTCACCAGCACCGAGAACGGCAGCTGTGCCAGG
>CBDUSV010000295.1:0-4135 GCA_965369885.1 uncultured bacterium | reverse complement strand
GTCGAGGATGAGTTGGATTTCCTCTTCCGTGATGGTGCACTCCACCGCAATCGTGATGTGGCCGTCAGCAACGCCGGTCGTGCACTCACTGATATCGGTAGCATTCGCAGGACATGTAGCAGTGTCTGCACAATCCTCAATGATACCCTGAAGCGTGGCCGAAAGTGTCTGCCTGCGTTTGTCGTAAGTTACCTGGTCAGGCTCGACATCCGGGTCGGCAGTTTGGCCATCGACCCGGACTTGGACTTTAAGATCACCTTCCGAAATAGATGTAGCCTTTTTTCCGCCTTTCGTCCGCACCAAGGTGTTGGTAGTGATCAGGGTCTCGAGGGACACACCAAGCAGAAGATCGCTTTTGTTCGCGGTCTTGATGTCTATCTCTAAAATCTTTCCCCCGGCTACGGTGGCATTGGGGATCAGTGTCCCCTCAGCGACCCTGGCCGAAAACTTCGACGATGCCGCCAATGCCGTTCCCGCTCCAATGCCGACTAGCGCCGTGGTTGCGAGTAGATATCCAAATTTGTTCATGAAACTCTCCCTATATTCACTCAAACGCGTTTGATCCGCCCTACCGGCGTACCGGGGAACGAATGGCCCCGGAGGCGCGAGGCGCCGACCGGAAGGCCGGATGATGAGGCGCGGTTTGGGGGATCCCTCTGCGTGCCTCGTTTCAAACGGGCCGGATGCATTGATCCGAATGTGGGAGAAATGTTTGACGCCTCCCCCCGTTTTCGCCGCCATCACCCTGGCCATGCATTGCCAGGGACGCTGCGGCGTTCACCACGAACTTTAAAGATCGGGCCCCCGGCTGGTCAAGGGCATTCCCTTGTAGAACCCGTTAAAGTTCGGTGACAATTTGGCGACAATAGTATTACGGCGTATTGCCGGTCCGCTTTATTGGAACTGACCTAAGAAACACGATCAACTCCTTTTGCGGCTATTTCACTCGAAACTGCATGAATTTGGGGCAAGCCGCCATGGCATTCCATGGCGGCGGGTGTCGGGAGCGATGTGTCGGGAGCGGGGTTGGGAGCGGAGCTGGGTAAAATCCGGGCAAAAGAAAGCGGGCCGGTCGCAATCCAGGGGCAGAGTGGAAAACCACGACCAAGGCCCGCAATAATTCCCGTAAGAACGCTTTAATTGCTTTTATTACGTCGCTTAAAGTCTCCAACCGGGGGTTCGGCCCTGCCCCGGAAATCCTGGCGGGGAACGGGGTGGGCGCCGTGCACCTCGGCATGTTCTGTGGCATGTTCTAGATTGAAGTTATAATGAATTGAGTGGGGTCTGGTCAAGTATAAACCCTTGGTTTTTCTATTACATTTTGATGACAATTGCCTTACAGAAAGGTTAAATTAAGTAAATATCCAGATTTACTAAAATTTGATTAAAATAAATCCAACATGAGAGCCGTTATTACTACGGCTGTGGTGTGCCGCGCCTTCATTGCCCGGCTTGTGGGGCTCTTGAGGGGGGGGGCTTGCATGACATCACTGGGGCATGACATCACCGGGAACGATCGGCCGGGCTCAGCGCACCGGATGTTCGGGGCCGCGGCCGCGGAAGGCGTCGATGAAGGCCGCCGCCTCGGCCGGCTTGAACTCGGCCAATCTGAGCCGCTTGGTCCAGGCGGTGAGAACCACCGCGGAGCCCAGGCCGGGCATCGGCGTGGCGATGACGCCGGACCACTGGGAGGCGTAAAGCCCGGTCCAGTTCTCCAGCGTTTCGATCACCTTGGTGCCGGGCTTGTCGTAATAGATCACGATGTTGCCGTGCTCGATGGCATGGACCAGCTGGGTCGGCATCTGGCGGGTGCGGTGAAAGCCGGCATCGGTCCAGCTTCGGTGGTGGCGGCCCGAGGTCGGGAATGGGCTGGAATAGACCCGGCTTTCCTTAGGCGCGAGATGGCCGCCGCCGGCGCTGGGCACGGCCTCGATGCGTTTCAGTCCATCCTGGCCCTTAAGGGCGAGGGCGAGAAAATCCCGCTCATCGGCGTTGGAGACCCACCAGGCAAGCCCGGCGGCGATGGCGATGGCGGCGAGGGCGGCACGGAATGCCCAGCGCTTGCCCCGCGCGCCGGTGGTGGCCTGGCCACCCGCCGTGCCCCCCCAAGGGATGGGTTTGGCGGCGGTCTTCGGCCTCCGGGATTTCCTCGAAGCTTTGCGGGGGCGGGATTTGGCCATCGGTGCTCTCCGTAATCCGTTCAAAAGCTGCCCGTGCAAAAGCAGTAAGTATTTGTTAAGTGTTGCGGGCAAGTGTAGCACGATTGAATAATAAGGCCGATCTGCCCCTGGCTTCTCCTGGTTGTCCCTGGGGAGGCGAGTTCGGCGATGATGATGGAGAGTTGCATATGAAACCGGTGTGGCAGGTGATCCTGGCGATCCCTGGCGTGGTGGCGTTGGTGCTGGTCGGCATGGTGATGGGCGGCGGGCCCGATTTCTGGCGCGGCGGCGTCACCGGCGGCGGCAACCAGGATCTGGCCGAGATCAAGAAGGGCCAGGAGGTCATCGCCCAGCAGTTCGCCGCCTTGAACAAAATGCTGCAGGGCGCCCGCGGCGGGCGCTCCGGTCCGCCCAAGAACGTCACCATCTCCACCGCCGGGGCGCACGTCATCGGCAAGGCCGGCGCCAAGGTCACCCTGGTGGAGTTCTCCGACTACCAGTGCCCGTTCTGCGCCCGCCATTTCCGTTCGGTGATGCCGCGAATCAAGCGCGAATATGTCGACACCGGCAAGCTGCGCTACGTGTTCCGGGACTTCCCCTTGTCCTCGATCCATCCCGCCGCCACCGCCGCCGCGGTGGCCGCGCGCTGCGCCGGCGACCAGGGCAAATACATGGAAATGCACGACCTCTTCTTCTCTGACCAGCGCAGGATCAAGGCCAAGGATTGGCTGGGCTATGGCACGGCGCTTAAGCTCGATATGGAAAGCTTCACCGCCTGCCTCAAGGATCCAAAGCGCGAGGCCGCGGTCAAGAAGGACCTCATCGCCGGCTCCCGCGCCGGGGTCAGGGGCACGCCGAGCTTCTTCATCGGCCTCACCGGGGCCAATGGCGCCCCCCTGAAAAGCCCGGTTTTCATCCGCGGCGCCCAGCCCTATCAGGCGTTCCAGCAGGCCATTGAAGGGTTGTTGGCGAAACCGGCGAAGCCGGCGGGGTAACACGCCTCAATCGGAGCCGTCACTTTTTGATCTGAGCCGTCATTGGGTCATCAGGCGGTTGCCGCGGTCACGGTCCGCGTCGCGGGCGCGGCGTTCCGCCTTCAAGCGCCGGCATATGGCGTAGGTGCCCGAGGTGATCTGATAGCCGAGCGCCAGGCATTCGCCGTGCTCGCGTTCGGAGATTTCCTGCGCCCTATCGCCCTCCGAGGCACAAGCCACCGCCAAACCCAGCAGCAGCACAAATGGTGCATGGAATCTGACCATGACATCATGTTAGCGGAACAATCCCTGGCCGTCAGTCCGGATTTGCTTGACGCCGCCGCCCGGCCGGGGTGAAACTGGCATAGCTCTGGGAGCAGAGGAGAGATGCCATGCTGCGCCTTTTGATTGTCCCCGCATTCATCCCCGCATTCGTTATTGCCGTTACCGCTGGCGCTGGGCCGGCGGGTGCCCTTGTAACCCCGGGTGTAACCAAGGGGGCAATCATCGTTCCCGCCGCCATCGAACTCGCCAAGGGTAAGCCGAAGAAGTTCAAACAGAATAAGTTCAAGGCCCAGAAGTTCAAGCAGAGGAAATTCAAACCGGGCAAGGCCCCAGGCGGGCAGGCGATCCCCGGCGTCCCCACCGGGCTGTTCAGCGACCTGGAAAAGCAGATCACCCGCGACTTTTTCCGCCGCCAAGCCGGCAACGTCAGGGGCAAGAGCAAGCAGTTTCCGCCGGGCCTGGCCAAGCGCCAGACCCTGCCGCCGGGCCTCGCCATGCAGATCCAGCGCAACGGCATCCTGCCGCCGGGCCTGGCCAAGCGCACCTTGCCGCTGGGCCTGGCTTCAAATCTGCCGGCATTGCCGCCGGGACAGCAGCGCCTGATCGTCGGCAACGACGTGGTGCTGGTGCAGCGCTCCACCGGCCTCATCCTCGATGTGCTGCGCGGCGCCCTCGCCAGCCGCTGAGGCTCCGAGGCCGACCATCACCCCCCTCCCC
>CBDUSV010000294.1:0-4136 GCA_965369885.1 uncultured bacterium | reverse complement strand
TCGGCCCGGTGACGACATGAGATTGCGGGAACCGCGCAAACGGTGAGCCCCGCCGGCACAATGCCGACCACTACCTCACCATACCGCTATAAGGTAGCAATCGGGGACGCCGCAGGATTTACAAATGAACAAAGGGGCGACAACACAAGCGGCAAACAGGAAGACAGCAAAGCCACAGAGAAATATGAAGATTTTGGTGAATATTGTGTCCATAGGACCTCTGCTTATATTTTTAAAATGGATTGCTGCTGCGATAACACTTAACAATAAAAATTTCCAGGTTTATCGTTAGCTAGGGTGCGGTGCGGCCCATGATGTGGGGCGCAAGCGCCGCAACGACCTTGCGGTTGGCCGGGACCTCGATGCCGAGTTCATCACCCAAGCGCACCACCGCGCCGGCGAGCCATGGGATCTCGAGCCGGTTGCCGCGATCAAGGTCATGATGGGTCGATGACGTCATCTCGGCGGGCAGCCCGTCGAAGAACTCAAGCCGGCCATCGACAAAATCGGCGGGAAGTTGGATGCCCTTGGCGCGTCCCACCGCCGCGACCTCTGCCATGATGTCAGTCAAAAGCTGGCGGCTTTCCGCATCCTCGCGGATCGGCCCGGCGGTCTTTCCCAGCATGGTGGTGGTGCCGCTTAGGCCACACAGGAACACGAACTTCTCCCACAAGATGCGGGTGATGTCGGCGCTGGCCTCGGCGTCGATGCCGGCCGCAGTGCAGGCGTCGGTGAAGGCCTTGATGCGGGGCGTGATGCCGCCACCAAGCTCGCCAATCACGATGCGCTGAATGGTGCCGATATGCTTGATGACGCCGGGCGCCTCGATGGCCGAAGCGATGAAGGCGGCGCCACCGGCAAGATGGTCCGCGCCGACAATGGGGGCAAGGATGTCCTCGGCATCGATGCCGTTCTGCAACGAAATCACCAGGGTGCCGGGCCCGATCATGGGCTTGACGGCGTGGCCGGCCGCTTCGGTGTCCCACAGCTTGACGGCGATGACGGCGGCATCGACGACGCCCACCGTCCCTGGGTCATCGCTGGCCTGGGCCGGCTTTATGGTGACGTCGCCATGTTCGGCGCTCAACACTTTCAGCCCATCGCATTTCATCGCCGCGAGATGGGTGCCCCGGGCGATGAAAGTGACGTCGTGGCCGTCGGCGGCGAGGCGCGCGCCGAAATAGCCGCCAACGCCGCCGCTTCCCATCATGGCGATCTTCATGAGGCTGTCCCTATATCTGGCCCTAAATCTGGCTCTAAAACCGGGTTCATGATAGCATTTTGCCAACACCCCGGCACCTATCCGGCATCGAACACAAAAGCGAAAGGGAGAGCCATGTCCACCGACCTTAAGTCCACGGACCTCAAGACCAAGCCCGACAAGATCGTCGGCGACAATCTCGGCACCATGGAACGCGTCCTTGGCGAGGCCAACATCGATCCGGAATCCAGGAAACCGTCGGTCTTCAAGATGCGCGCGCCCCTGCCCAAGCAGGGCAATGACCGCACCCTGTTGGCCGCAAGCGACAAGATGTGGCTGTTCCTCAACACCTATGGGCCGAAAGGCGGCGAGAACCGCCTGCACGCCCACACCACCGAGGACCATGTCTTCATCGTGCTCCAGGGCCGGGCGCGGTTCGAAGGCCCGGATGGAGAAATCGCCGAGATCGGCCGCAATGAGGGCATCAACCTGCCCCGCGGCACGCTTTACACCTTCTCGGCCATGGACGGCGAACATCTGGTGCTGCTCAGGGTCGGCTGTGCCGCCTATGACGACCGCCCGCCCTTTGACCGGGAGCTCCCGGACGGCACGCCGCTTCTCGGCAACGCCAAGGAGAACAACCAGATCGAGACCATCTTCGAGGACGATCTGATCTTCGAATAAGCCGCGCTCGCGGCGTGAAGACGATCTTCAATTCATGGCCTCCCTGTCAGCAAAAGACCCCCGCGGCGGAACCGCGGGGGTCTGATGGTTGAAAGATATTAGGGCTTTAGCGGCCCATCATCTTTTTCGCCCGATCGACGATATCCTTCGGGTAGGCATAGTACTTGTCGATGAACTTGTGAATATCCTTGGCGTCCTGGGGATTGATGGCAAGGCGAATGCGCTTGGCATCGGACAGGAACTTGGCATCCTTCATGGTGTCCATGAACGCCTTCCTGAGCGCCTTGGTCCGGTCCTTGGGAATGTTGGGCGGACCGGCGACGGGGCGGCCGAACTTGCTCTGTTCGAAGATGACCTCGGCCACCTTACGGTCTTTCTTGTTCTTGATCAGGTCATAGATATTGACGGCGCCGCCGAAGATCGGGACATTCTTCCGGGTCTTGCCGAACTGGACGATGATCTTGAGATCGCCGGACTGGATGTCGCGGATCCAGCGCGACTTGACCGAGGATTCGAATAGCCCGCAGCTGCCCGAGACCTCGCCCCGCTTCATCGCCAGATTGACGCCCTTGGTGCCCTTATAGCCCATGATCACCTTGACCTTGGCGCCGAGCAGATTGCGCATCACCAGGGCATGCTGGGAGGTGATGGCCTGGGGCCCGGTGGACCCGAAGATCACCTGCTGCTTCTTCATGTCCTTCCAGGTCTTGACCCCGGAGGTCTTCCACACGCCGCAACTGGCGGTGTCCTGGTTCATGTTGCCGATCCAGGTGAATTTGGTGGCTTCGAACTTGGTCGACTTGCCGCCGAACAGGGGCTCGAAGGTGGTGGAGGCGGCGAAGATACCGATCTTGGTGCCGTCCCTGGCCGACACGTTGTAAAGGGTGTTGGCGACCCTAAGCCCGCCGCCGCCGCCCGGCATGTTCTGGGGAATGACCTTGGGATTGCCGGGGATATGGCGGCTGTAATGGCGCGCCAGAAGCCGGCCATAGGTGTCATAGCCGCCGCCGGGGCCGAAACCGATCATGAGATCGATATTCTTGCCCTTGAAGAAATCGGCCACCGAGGCGGCCTGGGCAGTTCCGGCCCCGATGGCGCCGGCGATGACCGCCGAAGTCGCGAAAATCATCAATCTACGCATGGATTTCATGGAAATTCTCCCTAGTTTCAACACTTTGGTTTTGTCATGGCCCCAGCCCTTGGCGGCGGGGACCGGCCTAATTTGTCCCCGTCATAGTGTCACCACCCCCAACCCTTGGCAAGGGTGATCACAGGGGGGATGCGGCGGGTTTTGGGTAAAAAATGGGGGGGCCGGTGTGATACGGCCCCCCGGAACGATTTGGCTTAACCGTGATTTACGGTGTGGTAACGGCACTGTTCAGATGACAGCCATTGTAATTGACGTTGCTGGTTGTGTTTCCACCAGTGAAATTCTGCGCGTTGCCTGAAGCAGAGGCGCCAAAGCGGCAACGGAAACCGATATCGTTTCCCGTAATCAGGTTGTTTTCGATGCCCGCGAAGACTGGGTTGGTATCATAGTGATTGGTATCGGTGGACAACGCCACCGACGCAGTGGTCGAGATCGAGATTCCCCTATCATTGCCGGTGATGACGTTGCCGTCGATATCCGCCGAACCGTCGTTGGTGACGTTGATGCCCCAGTCGTTGTTGGTGATCAAATTGTGGAAGATATCCGCATTGGCGCCGCCGCGGATACTAATTCCGTGCCCAACATTATTTTGAATGACATTGCCTGTTCCGGTCCCGGCGGCGGGATGGTCATTCGAGCTGGGCCCGATACGGGCATAAGTGCTCATATTCAGCAGGATTCCGTTTGAGCCATTGTCTTTTATAGTGGTGCCTCGAATGATCGCCGAGCCGGCGCGCTGGACGTGGATGCCTGATCTGGGACTGTTTTGAACGGTTAAGTTCAGGATGCTGACTTGGATGGCCTGAACCCGGACAAGCGGGGATGAAGATAAGCCCGTTCCGTCGAGGATGGCCGACCCGCCACCGTCAATGACAACATTGTCCGCGCTGATGGTGATCCGCTCATTGCAGGTACCCGACACGTTGAAGACATCGCCGGGAACGGCGGCATCCACGGCGTCTTTCAGGGAATCGCCGGGGCAAACAACAATTTTTACGCTAGGTATTAGCGTATTGATCAGCGCTTCAAGGTCGGAGATCGCCTGGTCCTGAGCGGCATTTTCTACCTCAAGGTCGGTGATGTCCTGGGCTTGAGCGGCAT
>CBDUSV010000293.1:0-4145 GCA_965369885.1 uncultured bacterium | reverse complement strand
GCCGGCATCATCATCGCCAGCGCTGGCATAGCCTGGGCCTTCGCCATGAATGTCGCCGGCTACTTTTTCTTCACGGTTATTCTTTTACGGCTGCGGGTGACGCCGCCGGAACGCACGCCGTCTCCCCACCGCAACATCCTGGGCGATGTGATCGATGGCTGGAATTACGTCACCCGTCATCCCGGCATCGGGCCAATCCTGCTTTTGCTGTCCGTCCTGGCGATCGTCGGCCGCCCGATCATGGACCTGTTGCCCGGTTTCGCCGCCGACGTGTTCCACCGCGATGCCGTTGGTCTGGCCTGGCTGACCTCGTCCATGGGACTGGGCGCCATGGCCGGGGCATCCTGGCTGGCGACGCGGGGCGGGGTGACCGGGCTTACCAATGTGGTCGTCGCCACCAGTCTTTCCCTGGGGCTGGCGCTGTTGGCGTTCTCATTGACGGATTATTTCTGGCTGTCCCTGCCCTTCATGGTGGTCGTCGGGTTCGGCATCGCCGTCACCAATACCGCTGCCCAGACCCTGATCCAAACCGCCGTCGATGGCAACATGCGCGGACGGGTGATGTCGCTGGTGGTGGTGATCTATCGGGGCCTGCCGGCGTTCGGCGCGCTGATTCTGGGGCGCATCGCAGAAGATGCCGGTTTGCAAATATCCCTGGCCGGCGGCGCCGTGGTCTGCCTCATGGCCTGGGTCTGGGCCGCTGGGCGGCGTCGCAGGATCAGCCTGGAGCTCGAAGGCAGCAGGCCACCTCAGCCATAGATTTAACTGGGTTGCAGAAACGCAGACGGCGCGATGGCGGCCTTGCCCGCCGCGGTGGCATCGAGGCTCCCGTCCCAATCCTTGGCGATGATGCGTTCGCCGTTGATGCCGTCGGAGGCGTCCGACGCCAGCCACACGATGGGCGCCATCATGACCTCGGGCTTGAGCAGCTTGGGATTGTTGCGGGCCTCGCCATAGACCATGCCGGTGAGCGTCGCGCCCCCGGGGGACAGGGTGTTGACGGTGACGCCGGTGCCCGCCACATCCTTGGACCAGATCAGGGTTTCGGATTCCAGCGCCGCCTTGCTGATGCCGTAGGGCGAGTTCCGGGTCTTCTGCATGGTGTTGAGGGTGGCGCTGATATTGATGATGCGGCCCCAGCCCTGGGCGATCATCAAGGGCGCCACCGCTTTCGCCATATAGAACGGGCCGTTGACGTTGGTGTCGACCATCAGCCGCCAGGCATCGGAATCGGCGTTCCAGAAATCCATCGGCTGGTCCGGATTGGCGTCATGGATGAATTTGTGCCCCCGCGCCGCGTTGTTGACCAGCACATGGACGCCGCCGAAGCGGTCCCTCGCCTGGTCGACCACGGCCCGGCACTGGTTCTCATCGGTGACGTCGCTTTTCAACGCCAGAATGCGGTCCCCACCGGCGACCTCAGTGATCTCGCGGCCGAGATCGTCGAGTTCGTCCTGGCTGCGGGCGACGGTGGCGACAACCCGCGCGCCGGCAACCGCCAGAGCCACGGCCATGGCCCGGCCCATGCCGCGTCCGGCCCCGGTGACGATGGCGACCCGGCCGTCGAGGATATTCTCGGTCATGATTTACTCCTGCAAATTGCCCACGAATTGCTCACGCCCTAAAAAGCATATTTTCCGGGACCAGTACCAGCCCGAGTTGACGCAGGCCATATGGAAGCCTAATTTCGCACTTGGCTCCGGTGCCCCGCGCGCGTTAGTTAGACTGGTATAAAATTCATGAAAATCAATCGATTATCTCGCGACTTTGGAGCAGAGATTGAAGATATCGATGCGGCCCATGGTCTCGATGGCGCGACGCTCACCGCCATCAAGGACGCCTTCATCGACCACCGGGTATTGGTGATCCGCGACCAGTCCATGGAGCCCGAGGACCAGGCTGCCTTCAGCCGCCAATTCGGCACCTTGGAGGTCCAGGGCAACGAGCGTTACCACTTGGCCGACTGCCCCGACGTGCTGGTGCTGTCCAACGAACAGATCGACGGCAAGCCCGTCGGTGTCGTCGATGCCGGCGACTTCTGGCATTCGGACCTGCCCCACCGCCCGACACCGACCATGGCCACCGTGCTCTATGCCCTGAAACTGCCTTCCATCGGCGGTGATACCGAATTCGCCGACATGTATGCCGCCTATGACAGTTTGCCCGCGGACTTAAAGGCCCGCATCGACAACCTCAAGGGCATCAACTGCTCCAACAAGCTGGTCAACCCCCGGGTTAGCATTTCCCCGGACCGCCCCGGCGCCGCCGAATATTACGCCGAATCCGCAACCCGCAATCCGCCGGTGGCCCAGCCCATCGCCCGCACCCATCCGGTGACGGGCAAGAAGGCACTCTTTATCTCACCACGTTTTACCATCGGCATCGAGGGCATGGACGACGACGAGGCCCAAACCCTGCTGGATGAGCTGTTCGAACGCCAGCTTCAGCCGGAATTCATCTACCACCACACATGGCGGCTCCATGACCTGGTGATGTGGGACAACCGCTGTGTGCTGCACTGGGCCTGCGGCGGCTACAAATACCCGGACACAAGGCGCATGCACCGCACCACCGTCAAGGGCGATATTCCGTTCTAAGGACTGGGCCCTACCGCCAACCCCTAGACCGACATCATCTCGAAGGTGGCCTTGAGGATGGGGCCGTCCGGGTTGTTGAATTCGTGGTTGAGTTCGAAATGGTTGAGGCCGGGCATCTCGATCAACTCGCAGGGATAGCCCCTGGCGCGCCAGGCGGCGGCGAACTCCTGGGACTGGCGCTGGAACTCGTCGAGCTCTCCGGTGCCGTAGGCCATGACCAGGGGGATGCCGCGTTCGGGGATTTGGTGGATCGAGGAATTGCGCAGCGCCCCCGCCTCGTCGAGTTCGAGATATTCGTTACGCCAGCTTAGGCGCACCGGTTCCAGGTCATACATGCCGCTGGCCGGCGCCGCGCCCTTAAGCAGATCATTGGGCACCCCAAATTCGCCTTCCCAGTCGGTCACCACCATCATGCCGGTGACGTGGCCGCCCGACGAATGGCCGGACACATAGATGCGGTCCCGGTCGCCGCCAAAGCTTGCGGCATTGTTGTAGAGCCAGGCCAGGGCGGCGCGGTTCTGGCGGATTTGTTCGTCCAACGTCACGTCGGGCACCAGGGAGAAATTGACGCCGATATAGGTGACGCCGCGGGCGACGAAGGATTCGGCGGGATAGCTGATATCGTCCTTGTGGCCGTTCTTCCAGGCGCCGCCATGGATGAACATCATGATCGGCGCGTTTTTCTCCTGGGCCGGGAAGATATCCAGCACCTCATCGGGCGTGGGCCCGTAGGAAACGTCGAGCTCGCAGTCCAGCAACGCCCGCACCCGCTTGCTTTCCGAGACCTTGCGTTCCCGGTAGACCGAATTGTCGGGCACCAATGTGGATTGATTGTATTGCCGGTCGAGCTCGGCCTGGTCGTAATTGCCATAGACGGTCATCAAATCCTCGGTCATCAAATCCTCCTGGGGGTATTCTGGCTGCGTCCGATGTTGGTCATGGCAGCGATTGTTGCTAACTTGCGATAAGTTCGGTCAATCGACAAGGGGGAACTGAATTGGACATCAAGGCCGCCGTGGCCCATGGGGCGGGCCGCCCGCTCGCCATCGAAACCGTCCAGCTAGACGGCCCGCGCGCCGGCGAGGTCCTGGTCGAGATCAAGGCCACCGGGGTCTGCCACACCGACGCCTTCACGCTGTCGGGCGAGGACCCGGAGGGGCTGTTCCCCGCCATCCTTGGCCATGAGGGCGCCGGCATCGTCGCCGATGTGGGCGCCGGCGTCACCTCGGTGGCCAAGGGCGATCACGTCATCCCGCTCTACACCCCGGAATGCCGGCAATGCGAATATTGCCAAAGTGGGCGCACCAATCTGTGCCAGGCCATCCGCGAGACCCAGGGCCGGGGCGTCATGCCCGACGGCACCAGCCGGTTCAGCCTCGGCGGCGAGCCCATCCTCCATTACATGGGGACCTCGACCTTCGCCAATTTCACCGTGCTGCCGGAAATCGCCGTCGCCAAGATCCGGCCCGACGCGCCCCTCGACAAGGTGTGCTACATCGGCTGCGGCGTCACCACCGGCATCGGCGCCGTCATCAACACCGCCAAGGT
>CBDUSV010000292.1:0-4146 GCA_965369885.1 uncultured bacterium | reverse complement strand
ACGGCCAGGTGAAAACGACAGGAGGGGTGTGTCTGAATGGCGGAAAATCTGGGCACATGGCCGTCCAAACGAGGGCCGATAGCCAAATTCGTGCCCTCGGATGTCTACAAACGGGATGCAGTTCCTTTGGCGGTGGGACGGTGGTACGATTTCCACGCTTTTGGAGGTTATCTGGGAAATGTCGGATATTACCAGCAGCCGAAGCATTCACTGGCCCTGAAGGAAGGGCAATGACACCATTGGCATTTCTGGCAACAGTTTTCACTGCTCGCCGGGGCCTTCTGCCCCTCGTGGTCCTTTTCGCGCTCCTGTTGTCGGGATGCGGCACGATAAAGGTGTATGAGGGGCCAGAGTTAACGAAGTCTGAGATATCGGTAATAGAATCTCGTCACAGCCATGGTTGGATGCTTGCGTTTTTGGGCATATTGCCTATTCCGCTGTCGATCAGACATGGCACAAACGTTCTAATAGTCGACGGGCATAAGGGCAGAGGGGTGTACCCGTACCATATTCTTCCAGGCCAACACACGGCGAGGGTTCGTTACATTGGGAATACCCCAGTGAACCTATGTGGTCAATTCGGGTGTATTTTTGAATACAAAGCCATTCTGACGATAAAATTTACCACCGAAGCTGGGCACGAATACCGCATCCCGGCAGAGCGAAGGGGTGAGCGCAACTGGATTTGGGTCGAGGACATTACGAGCGGCAAGGTGGTCGCCGGAGAAAAGCCTCCCGACGATAAAGGCGAGGGAAAGAATCCCGCAACGCCTCCTGAACAGCCTTAGTCAAAGGCCTCTGAGGCTAGGAGTGCGACCTTACCCTTAGGCCATGAATACCCGCCAAGCTATCTCTAGTTTGCCTGTACGGAAAAGAACTGATTGCCGTACCCCTCCGCCGCAAACCCGTAAGCCCCGGTTGATTTAGGCCCCAAATTGCATTTTTCAGGGGGGTTTTCCGTACCTGTGAACGGGGCGGGAACATTCCCCGCCGGATCACGCAACAGGGCGGTCGTGCTTTCTTGCTGCCATTGATGGACTGTCATTGATGGACGGGGTGATGCGGATCATGAGCGCTTGCGCAATTCCCATAGGGTCCAGGCGAGATAGCCGATGGCGCCCAAGCCATAGACCACGAAGAAATATTCCAGCCCACCCGCCCAGGTGATGGGACCGATGAGATAGATGAAGTCCTCGAGCTCGAAACCGGCGAAATAGGGGTGCTCGACCGCTTCGGCGCCATGGCGGCTTTCCAGACCCATGCGCAAGATCACCGTCAGGGGCTGGCAGGCGGCGGCGCTAAGCCCGAGAGCCAGGGCCCAGCCCCCCATCTCGCCCGCGGCCAGGCCGATGCCGAGGCCGGCGAACAGCATGGTGTAGATCGCCGAGCCGACGATGTAATCGAGACGATGGCCCAATTCGCTGGTCTGGCCGGTCATGCGCGCCAGTTCGCCGTCGGTGTGGTCGGTAAAGACCGCCAGCATATAGAGCCCGGCGGCCCAACCGCCGGCGCTTTCCGCCGCCATGGCGAACACCAAAGCGGCGCCGAGCCCGAACAGAAAACTGAGCGCCGTCAGATGGTTGGGATGGACCGGCGTCGCCGCCAAGGGCCTGACCACGATGTTGGCCAGGCGCTGGTCCCAGGGTTTATCGGTCATGACCCTAGTCCTAGCGAATTTCTTAATCACGGCAAAGGCCAATTCCGCCCAGGCCCATGTTTACGGCCGGCATTTGCGCCCCACACTTGCCGGGTTTCATGGGAAAGGGTTATATGCAGGCCGAGCCCCACCATGACATCATTTGAAACCGATAGGGACGCGTGAACGCAACTCCCAGAAACTTCTATTCCCGGGCGCTGGCGGGCTGGGTGGATTTGGCCCGGCGCGCCGCCGCCACCGTCGCCGTGCTCGGCGTGGTCGTCACCGCGGCGTCGCTCTACTACGCCGTCAACCACTTGGGCATCAGCACCGCGACCGGCGACATGATTTCCGAAGACGCGCCCTATCGCCAGGGTTGGCAGGACTTCAAGCGCGCCTTTCCCCATTTCGTCGACACCATCGTGGTGGTGATCGATGCAGACAGCGCCGACGGCGCCGAGGACGCGGCGGCGGCCCTGGCGGCCCGGCTCCGCGCCGAGCCCGCACTGTTCCCGGACGTCTACCGTCCCGGGGCTGAGGATTTTTTCGTCAAGAACGGCCTGCTCTATCTCAGCGTCGACGAGCTTGCCGGCGTCACCGACCATCTGGCGGCGGCGCAGCCTTTGTTGTCCGAAGTGGCGGGCGATCCCGGCCTTCGGGCCCTGTTCAAGGTCCTGGGCGAGGCGTTGGACAACATCGCCAAGGGCGAGGAGACCGGGGCCGGGTTGGAGCGCTTGTTCGACGGCATGGCCGGAACCTTCCGGGCGCGGGCCAAGGGCCTCGCCCGGCCGCTGGCCTGGCAGGAGATCATGGCCGGCGACAATATCGGCGACCATCCGCGCCGGCGTTTGTTGATCGTCCAAGCCGCCCCGGCCAAGGGTGAACTTCTCACCGGCTCACGCGCCATGGGGCGCCTCCGGGCGCTGGCGGCGGAGCTCAAGCTCGACCAGGCCTTTGGGGCGCGTGTCCGCCTCACCGGGCCGGTGCCGCTCGAGGTCGAGGAGCTGGCGAGCGCGGCCCGCGGCGCGGCACTGGCGGGATTGGTTTCGGTTGTGCTGGTCACGGTTTTGTTGTTCATCGGCCTCGGCCATGTCTGGCTGGTGCTGGCGACCCTGGTGACCCTGATGATGGGGCTGGCATGGACGGCGGGCTTCGCCACCGCGGTGGTGGGTCATCTCAATCTGATTTCCGTCGCCTTTGCCGTGCTTTTCGTCGGTCTCGGCGTCGATTTCGGCATTCATTTCGGACTGCGTTACAAGGAATCCATCGACGCCGGCGCGGCCCATGCCGCGGCGCTCGCCGAGGCCAGCGCCAGCGTCGGCGATTCCATCTCGCTTTCCGCCTTGGCCGCGGCGATCGGTTTCTTCTCTTTCAGCGGCACCGATTTCATCGGCCTTTCCGAACTCGGCATCATCGCCGGGGGTTCCATGTTCATTGCGCTCATCGCCAGTCTGACCCTGATGCCGGCCTTCCTGAGCCTGAGACCGCTTCGGCCCCAAGCGCCGACGCCCGGGGCCATCGGGGCCATCGGGGCCATCGCCGGGGCGCCGGAACGGATGGTTCGCGGACACCCGCGTGGGATCGTCGCCTGCGCCGTGGTGCTGGGGATCGCCGCCGCCTTCGCCGTGCCAAGCCTGCGATTCGATTTCGATCCCCTGCATCTCAAGGATCCCACCAGCGAATCCACCACCACCTTCATCGAATTGCAGGGTGACGACACCGCCGCCACCCATTCCCTGTCGGTGTTGCGCCCTGGTCGTGATGCGGCCTGGGCGCTGGCGCGGCGCATCGAAGCCCTGGAAGAGGTGTCATCGGCCCGCACGCTCGCCGATTACGTGCCCAAAAACCAGGATGAAAAGCTCGAGATCATTGGCACCACGGCGTTGCTGATGGCCGCCCTGCCGGCCATGAAGACGCGCGCGCCACCACCGCCGGGCCAACGCCAGGCGGCACTTCGCCGCTTCCAGGCCGCCTTGGCGAAATTTATCGCCGCGCCAAATGCGACGCCGGTCAGTGCCAGCGCCCGGAAGCTGGCCCAGGCGATGGCGGCCTTCGCCGCCGCCCAGACGTCAAAGACCCCCCAGACGCCAGAAACCATCGAGGCGCGCCTCGCCGCCGTTGAGGACGATTTGCTCGCGGCCCTGCCCCGGCGCCTTGTTCATCTGCGGCGTTCGCTGACGGCCGAGGCGGTCAAGATCGGCGATCTTCCGCCATCACTCGTGCGCCGCAACATCGCCATCGACGGCCGCCACCGGGTTGAAATTCTTCCCAAGGGCAACATGTCGGAGAACCATGCCCTGCGCCGTTTCGTCGACCGGGTGCGCACGCTCGCGCCTGACGTTACCGGCGCGCCGGTGGTCATCCTCGGCGCCGGTGATGCCGTGACCAGCGCCATGTACCAAGCGCTGTTGACCGCGCTTGGCGCCATCATGGTTTTGTTGATAGTTGTGTTGCGCAGCTTCAGGGACACCTTGTTGGTGTTGGCGCCGCTGGGCCTGGCGGCGGTGTTG
>CBDUSV010000291.1:0-4152 GCA_965369885.1 uncultured bacterium | reverse complement strand
CAGGGAATCGCCATTTTGCAGCAACTCGATGGAAATCCCGTCCGGGGTCGTCACGAACGCCATATGGCCATCGCGCGGCGGCCGGCAGACCGTGCCGCCATGAACCTGTACCCGTTCACACATGCCGTAAATATCATCGACGCCGAACGCCAGATGGCCGAAATTCCGCCCGCCGTCATAGTCTTCCGCGTCCCAGTTGTAGGTGAGCTCCAACGTGGGTGACTTTTCCGCCTTGGCGCGGTCAAGATCATCCGGCGCCGCCAGATGGATATTGGTGTAGCGCCCCTTTTCACTGTCGCGGCGGCGCAGCTCGACCAGGCCCAAGCCCTTGCAGAAGAAATCAAGGGACGCGTCGATGTCCTTGATGCGGACCATGCTATGGAGATATCGCATCTGTAATCCTCTTGAGCCTTAAAGCCGGAAGAAGCGCCGGGCATTGTCGCCCAGCACCGCGCGTTTGTCGTCATCGGAGAGATCGCCCCGCGCCGCCACCTCTTCGATCTCGCGCACCGCGTTGGGCAGATCGACCTCGTGGGGGTAGTCCGACGCAAAGGCGAAGCAGTGAATGCCGGCGCGGGACGCCACATAGGCGAGCGACTCCTCGCTGCCCTCGCACCCGATCAAGATGTTGCCCGAGGCGAAATAATCCAGCGGATCGCGCTTGGGGTTATCGGCGCTGTCGAAATAGTTCTCGTCCCGGCTCATACGATCAAGGATGAAGGGCAGCCAGCCGCAGCCCCCCTCAAGGAAGGCAAAGCGCAGATCGGGATAGCGGTCCATCACCCCGTGATAGATGTAAGACACCAACG
This sequence comes from uncultured bacterium, assembly GCA_965369885.1. Taxonomy (GTDB): domain Bacteria; phylum Pseudomonadota; class Alphaproteobacteria; order SMXQ01; family SMXQ01; genus JAZFWG01. The sequence continues at coordinate 3,343 of CBDUSV010000291.1, read as the reverse complement.
CCACCATCAGCGGCATCGAATGGTGAAGCACATGGGACGCGGTGAAATTGGAAAAGGTGTCGAGCCCGACGCCCAGATTGGACCCGCCATGGACCCCCAGCACGCAGTCGAGATCGGCCGCCGCCTTGTAGACCGGGTCATAATGTTCATGGCCGAGATGCAGCGGCAGGCCGAGCGACGGCACCATGGCGCCGGGCAGGCCCAGATCCTTGACCGCGCGGGTTAGCTCGACCGCCGCCTCGTCTGGGTCCTGCATCGGGATCAGGGCCATGGGACGAAGCCGGTCCGAGACCCGGGCATAGCGGTCATGGACGTAATCATTGTAGGCCCGGCACAGCGCCACCGCATAGCGCGGCGCCTGGATGAAGCCGACCGAGAGGCCTTCCGAGGTGAACAGCACCGAGCTTTCCACATTGGCCTTGTCGAGGAAGGCAAGCCAATCCTCGGCGCTGCCGGGCTTGGCGTTGGACGCGGTCTTGCGGCGTTTCTTGATCTCGGGATCGCTGAACAGGGCGAAGTGGAAACCGTCGAGGGAGGGAAACACGCCCTGGCGGTTGCGGCCGGGCTCGAGCGCATGCAAGCGGATGCGGGGGTCCATGAACTCCGCCATCTCAGGAATAGATTCGACGATATGGCCGTCGCAATCGACAACCGCGTAGCCATTGGCTGACATCAATAGCTCCTTAGGCTGTCACCGCGATGACGTCGATCTCGATCATCACGCCTTCGACCGCAAAGCCGGAAATCTCGATCATGGTCGAGACCGAAGGCTTGTCGGTGTCGATAAATTCGGCACGGACGTTGCGCACCGGCCACTGATGATTGGCGATGTCCTTCAGATAGATCACCATCTTGACGATGTCATTGAAGGTGGCGCCGCTGGCCTCCAGACAGCGCTTCATGTTCTCGAAGGTGGCCCGGGCCTGGACCTCGATATCGTCACCGCCGATGACCTTGAGATCGGCGTCCAACGGGCACTGACCGGCAAGGAAGACGAAGGCACCGGGATCGCGGACACGGACGACGTGGCTATAGCCCCGGGGGTTGGAATGCAACGCCCCCTTGGGGTTGATGTGGTCGATTTCCATGGCGCTTAGTACTTTTCGTAGACGCTGAACAAATCGACGATATGGCCCGCCGTGCGGTTGACGATGTCCCGGCACTCGTCGATGTCGCGCTCCGAAATGACGAATTGGCGGATCACGTCCAGGTTGGTGGCGGTGTGCTCGTGATCGACCTCGCCGGCATGGACCTCGAAGAAGATCAAATCTTCCTTAGGCACGCCGTAATGCTCATTCAGCCCTTCCATGATCGGCACATAGGCGCGCGGTACGGCGCTTTCCGAGGTCACGAACAGGGCGCCGAACTGGTACCAGGGAATGTTGCGGATCGACCAGAAATTGTAAAGCGACGCCGCCGCCTCCGGGGTCAGGGGCTCGTTCTCCAACTCATCGGCGGAAATGCCAAGAGCGCTGGTGAAACGCTGATAAAGCACCGGATGGCCGGCGGTCCCGGAATCGGTGCCCAGCGCCTCTTCACCGACATTCTTGGCCATGGCCAGGCGCAGACCCAAATCTTCGCAATTGACGAAGGCCTGGCCGATCCAGCGGTCGGCGTCCTTGAGGAAGCCGTGATACCACTGCTTGGCCCAGCCCTTGACCTGGGCCTCGCTGAGCTCGCCGTTCTTCATCTTCACGGTCAACGGGTGATGGACGAGATCAAGCCCGGTGAGCTTGTCCTCGATCTCCTTGACCAATGCTACGTTCGACATCGTCTTCTCCCTTCCTGTGGGTCGTTTCGTTGTGTTGTGGTAGAGCCCGTTAAGGCGTGTGGGTGGATGTCACCTCCTGGTGGCCGCCATTGTCTTCCAAAACCTGCTCCCGGTAATAGCCGAAGGTCTCCAGGATCGGCCGGTCCGAGACCGAGAACAGCAAGGCGTCGTCTCCGGTGCCATTGGCATGTTCGTGCCAGCTCCATGGCGGCACCACGAAGACGTCGCCCTTGGCCCAATCGAAGCGGATGCCATCGATGATGCTGAAGCCCTCGCCATCCATCACGTAATAGACCGTCGACGTGGTGGCGCGGTGGCTTTGGGTGTGCTCCCGGGGCCGTAACAGCTGGACGAAGCAGCACATGGTGGGCAGCGCCGGGCCCGAATTGAAGGGATTGACATATTCCAACAGCACGCCGTCATGGGGGCTGCCGTCCTGGCCGCGCATATCTTCAAGCAGCGCCTTGGTCTCCCCCCATTTGTAACGCACCAGCGGCACCTCGTTGGGGTAGGACTTCCAGTCCGCCGGACGCGCCCGGCCGATATAGCTTTCGGTGAAGCCGGTGGGCTTGGTGGTGGGCTGTTCGTTGCCGTCGAAGAGCTCGAAGAAGCTCGTGCGCAACATATTGACGAAGGGGTAATCCAGGGCGTCGAGCCACAGGATATCGTTGTCGCTTTCGTTCAGGTGATCGTGCCAGGTCCATTTCGGCGTCATCACCAGATCGAAGGTCTCCATATAAAGCTTCTCGCCATTGACCCTTGTGTAGACCTCGCCGCCGGCGCTATCGATGATGAAGCGGATCGCGCCCGCCACGTGGCGGTGGGCCGGCGCCACCTCGCCGGGACGGACCAGTTGGATCGCCGTCGCCAGGGTGTGGCTGGCGCTTTCCGTCAGGTCCGGGTTGATGTGATCGATGGAGCGCCGCTCGGCGCCGCGGCCGGGCGTCACCAGCTCGCCGGCGCGCATCAACAGATCATGCATGCGGTCCCATTTCCAGATAAAGGGCCGGAAATCCACATTGGGCTCCACCGACACGATCTTGGGCGCATAGATCCAGGTTGGCAGCACATGAGCCTCGGCAAGATCGCTGTGCAGCTTATCAAGCGCGGGGCCCATGTTCGGAGCCGCTGAAGCCTCAACAATAGCCATTTTTCTCTCCCTCCCGGTCCAACCACCCCCGCGCCTATGCGCGGCAACGGTGAAGCGAGAAAGATACTCCCTTACCCCCCCTGCCTCAACCCCCCTTTGACGCCGGCCCCCTCCCTCAAACCCCAAGATGGCGGCGTTTGATTTCGCTGTCGGCGGCGAGTTCGGATGAGGTTCCGGTCCACACAACCTGGCCTTTGGCTAAGATGTAGTGTCGGTCGGCGATGCGCTCGAGCGCGGCGGCGTCCTTGTCGATCACTAAGATCATCTGGCCCTGGGCCTTGAGTTCGGCCAGACATTGCCAGATTTTGGCCCGTACCAAGGGGGCCAGGCCCTCGGTGGCCTCGTCCAGGATCAGAAGCCTGGGGTTGGTCATCAGCGCCCGGCCGATCGCCAGCATCTGCTGCTCGCCGCCGGAAAGCTGG
>CBDUSV010000290.1:0-4184 GCA_965369885.1 uncultured bacterium | reverse complement strand
GGCGATTGGCGGGCGTGACCGGGCCATGGCGGTGGTGGCGTCACCTATGAAGCGCGCGATCTTCCATGCGGCGCCGCGGGCGAGGTCGCTGACCAGCGGCCCGGCGCCAGCGGTCCAAGCATCCCGGCGCACCGACTTCTGCTGAAGGTGGCGGCCGACGATGCGGCCCTGGCTGTCGGAGAGGCGCCATGAAATGCGAATGTCGAGGCGTTCCTCATCTCTGGCTACCTTCTCGGCGCGGCCCTCCAGGATCAGGCTTTTGCGGTTGCGGGCGCGGGTCCCGGCGGGCAGGTCGAGGGCGCGCAGCGCCTTGGCCATCGCCCGGGCCAGGGCGGTGGCCGCCGGTTTCGGCGCGCCTTCGATGGGCCTGACATGGATGCCGGTGATGCCGTCGGTGGCGCCGCCGGTGCGCAGGCCCGGCGCGAGTAAACGGTTGGCGGTTTTGTCGGCGGGCACGAAGGGCTGGGGCAGGGGCTGGCAGGCGGCGATGACGGCGCCGACCATGGCGGCCAAGCACATCCGCCTCCCCAGTCTTGGCCGCTGGGCGTGTTTGCTAAAGTACACAGCTCACCACCAGAGCGATAATGAGCGCAATCACAAAGATGATGATATGGGGCATGGCTTGGAACTCTCTCCCATCCCTTCCTAGCCCGTCATCGCCCCGCCAGCAAGGATGACTGTTCAAAGGGCGTGGTCACGCCATCAGGGCGATGGCGGAAAGGCCGCGGCCATAATCTTCCTCGCCATTGAGGATTGAGCGGCGGTAGCTGAAGAAATGCTCCTGATCCCGGCAGGTGTCATGGCCGGTGTGCTCAATTTGACCGACACCCAGCGCCCGCAGGTCGGCCGCAACGTAACCGGCCAGGTCGAAGCGCCAGCGCCCGGCGCCGTCGTCTTTGAAGAAGCGAACATTTTCCCCATCCTTGGCCACGAACGGGGCGGGGAATTCAGGGCCGACCTGGTAGGACTCCTGGCCGATACAGGGCCCGATGGCGGCATGGGTGGCGGCGGGGACGGCGCCGAGGCCGGCCATGGCCTCAACCGCGGCCCCGATCACCCCTGCAAGGGCGCCGCGCCAGCCGGCATGGACGGCGCCGATCACCCGGTTGGTGGCATCGCACAGCAATATGGGCGCGCAATCGGCGGTCTGGATGCCCAGCGCGATACCCGGCTCCCGGGTGATGACGGCGTCCGCCCTGGGCGCCGAGCGGGGCTGCCACGGCGCCTTGGCTTCGGCGACATTGGTGCCGTGGACCTGAAATATCGTGACCAGGGCCTCGGGCTCAAGGCCCAATAGGGCCATGGCGCGGGCGCGGTTGGCGGCGACATTGGCGTCGGTGTCATTGGAGCCGTATCCGACATTTAACGAGGCATAAAGCCCTTGGCTGACGCCGCCGGCACGGGTGAAGAATCCGTGACGCACCCGGTCCAGGCCGCCCAGGCCCCGGGCGGTGATCATGCCATCTTCGGAGATCATCAAGATGCCTCGAATCCCGGAGAAGCCACATCGCCTTCGCCGACGCCGAGCACCTTGAACAACTCGCCCATGGCGGTGGGGGACGTCAGGCGCACGTAAGCGCTTCGGATGTCGCGGGCCTGGGCCGGATCGGCGCTTTCCATCAGGCGCTCCATCCTGGCTTCGATGCCGAGATTGCGGAGGAAGGCGCCCTGGGTGAGCGGGCCTTCGACGCGGCAGCCCTCGGCCCCGGCGGCGTTGCCTAAGGCCTCGAAATCCACATGGGCGGTGATGTCGGCCTCGCCGGGGTCGTCCAGCACGTTGTGGCGGGCATGTCCCTTGACGGCCTGAAGACTGTCTCCCATGGCGCTCTTGGCGGGTCCGTAATCGATGATCAGGGCGCGGCCCCGGTGTTGGGCGATGCGCCGGGCGATGGCCGACATCAGGGTGATGGACGCCGGCGAGGTCTCACGGATGTCGCCGATGGCGCCGGCGCCCGGGCCTGGTTCCATGGGCTCAGCCAACGTCTCCTCGGCCGTGACGAAACTAAGCCGGCCGGTCTCGGTGTCGATGCCGACGGCGCGGCGCCGCCAACCGCAATCGGTGAACACATATTGTTCGATCGGCAGGGCGTCGAAGAATTCATTGGCGATCACGATCAGTGGGCCCGGCGGTACGTCGTCGAACTCCCGGTGCCAGGTGGCGTCAAGTCCCGCCAGGGCCTGGGTTTGGCGGGCCGCCAGGGTGGGGCTCGCCTCCACCAGATGAATTTGGGCGCCATCGAGGAAGCCCGGCGTAGTCCTTGCCGCGCGCATCGCGTCGCTCATCAGGGTGCCGCGGCCGGGGCCGAGTTCGACCAGGGCGAAGGGATCGGGTTGGCCGATCTGCCGCCAGGCCACCACGGCCCAGGCGCCGATGAGCTCGCCGAACATCTGGCTGATTTCCGGGGCGGTGATGAAGTCGCCTTTGACCCCCAACGGGTCCTTGGCCATGTAGTAGCCGAATTGGGGATGGCAAAGGGCCTGGGCCATGTATTCGGCGATGCTGATCGGGCCCTTACGCGCAATCTGCTGACGCAGATTTTGGTCCAGCTGGTTCACGGCCGCCGGTAGGCCCTGGCCACGAAATAGATGCCGAGAAGGAAAAACGGCACGGTCAGGAGCTGGCCCATGGTGATGCCGCCATAGAGGAAACCGAGATGGGCGTCGGGTTCGCGGAAGAACTCGACAACGGTGCGGGCGGTGCCGTATCCGGCGAAGAACAACCCGGTGAGCAGCCCCGGCCTTTTGAGGCCGCCGGCGAATTTGCTCACCCCGTAAAGCACTCCGAACAACAAAATCCCTTCGCCCAAGGCTTCATAGAGCTGGCTGGGGTGGCGCGGCAGAGGCCCGCCCCGGGGGAACACCATGGCCCAGGCGACGTCACTGACCCGGCCATAGAGCTCACCATTGATGAAATTGGCGATGCGGCCTAAGAACAGCCCGATCGGGGTGACCAGGACCAGCATGTCGGCAACCCGCAACATCTCCAGGCCACGGGCGCGGCAGAACAGCGCCATGGCGACAATGACGCCGATCAGCCCGCCATGGAACGACATGCCGCCCTGCCACACCGCGAAAATCTGCAACGGATGATCGATGAAGTAGCCCAGATTGTAGAAACTGACATAGCCGAAGCGCCCGCCGAGAATGACGCCAAGGGTCGCCCACAACAAAAAGTCATCCACATCCCGGGTCGTCATCACGCCGGGAACTTGGCGGGCGATGCGGATCAGGTAACGCCAGCCCGCCAGCAGTCCGACCACATAGGCCAGGGAATACCAGCGGATCGCCAGCGGGCCGATCTCGATCAGGACCGGGTCGATGACGGGAAAGGGAATGGCGAGGAGTGGGATCATGATGGGATCTCGGTTGCCGCCGGCCTAGCGGTAGGGATCGTCGCGGTCAAGATAGTCGCGAACATAGTGGCCGACGCCGTCTTCCAGCGTGGTGAAGGGCGTGGCATAGCCGGCCTGGCGCAGCTGGTCCATCCTGGCCTCGGTGAAATATTGATATTTTTCGCGGATGTCTTCGGGCGTCGCGACATATTCGATGTCCGGGTCCCGGCCCAGGGCCTTGAACACGGCGCAAGCGAGATCGGCGAAGCTGCGCGCCTTGGCCGTGCCGAGATTGAACAGGCCGCTGATTTCGGGGTGGTCCAACAGCCACAGCATGACGTCGGTGCAGTCGCCGACCCAGATGAAGTCGCGAAGCTGGCCGCCATCTTCATAGTCGGGATGGTGCGAGGCGAACAGCCGCGCCGGCTTGCCGGCCTTGGCGGCGCGGAAGATCTGCACCGCGACGCTCTGCTGGGAGCCCTTGTGGTATTCGTTGGGGCCGAACACGTTGAAGAACTTAAGCCCCACCCATTGGCTTGGGCAAGGTGCGCCAATTTCCATGATGCGGGCGACCCGGCGGTCGAACAGGTGCTTGGACCAGCCATAGGCGTTGAGGGGGCGCAGGCGCGCCCGCGCCCCGGTGGAGAAATCGTCGGCGAATCCTTCACCGCCGTCGCCATAGGTCGCCGCCGATGAGGCATAGATCAGGCGCGCGCCGTGGCGCGCACACCAGTTCCACAATCTGAGCGGCAGGGCGAAGTTGGTCGCCATCAAGAGATCGCCGTCGCGCTCCGTGGTGTCCGAAATCGCCCCCATATGGAAGATCACGGTGATGTCGGTGGCGTGGGCATC
>CBDUSV010000289.1:0-4187 GCA_965369885.1 uncultured bacterium | reverse complement strand
TACATGACCAAAAAGAGCCTTCAGGGCGGTTTCATTACCGGCAAAATCCTGATGAAGTATTGGCTCACGGAAAAGGCCGTCCATAAGGTCATGCTGAAAAAGATGGGCGCCCTCAAATAGCCCAAATTTGAAGCAAGAAGACACGTAAGGTTTAGGGAGAGGATCACTGACATGCGCATGGCAGAACTCGCCATGGGCGTGTTCATGGGGATCTTCTCTCTTTACCTGATGTGGAAGAGTGCCGAGCTTCCAATCGGCTGGATTACCGGTGAAGGACCCGGCGGCGGCGCATGGTCGTTCTGGCTGTCGACGGGAATGTTGTTATGTTGCATCGCCATCGTAGTCCGGTGGGCGAAACGCTTGACGCCGGAATCCCGTTCCGAAGAGGTTTTCATGGACAGCCGCGCGGTCAGGCTGTTCCTGCTCAATACCGGCGCGCTTACCGCGATGATCGGCTTGTTCCATATCATCGGCGCCTACGGCGCCATCCCGGCTTTCCTGATCTTTTACCTTCGCTACATGGGCAGCCATTCCTGGCGCTTGACCGGATCTTTCGCGGTGGTGACGCCGGTCGTCACGTTCCTGTTTTTCGAGATCGCGCTTCAGAAGACCCTGCCCAAGGGGATCACCGATCCGTGGTTCGAACCCATATTCGCGTTTTTCTATTAAGTCCCCGGCCACTATCAGTTCATCCCGCCCTGTAACAACTTGACCTTGGTCCCCAGCGCCGATGGATATTCTACCTCTTCTCCTCCATGGCTTTGCCATTGCCTTTGAGCCGCTCAACCTGGCGCTGATCATTGGCGGCTGCACCATCGGCCTCTTTATCGGCGCCATGCCCGGCCTGGGCTCGGTCAACGGCGTCGCCATTCTCTTGCCGATGACCTTCCTGGTGCCGCCGACCGGCGCCATCATCTTTCTCGGCGCGATCTATTACGGCGCCATGTATGGCGGCGCCATCTCCTCGATCATGCTGGGCATCCCCGGCGCGTCGACGGCGGTGGCGACGACCTTCGATGGCCGCCCCATGGCGCTCAAGGGCGAAGCCGATAAGGCCCTGATCGCGGCGGCGGTGGCATCCTTCGTCGGCGGCAGCGTCGGCGTCGTGTTGTTCACCCTGTTCGCGCCGCCGCTGGCCGATGTCGCGCTGACCTTCGGCGCGCCGGAGATATTCGCGTTGATGCTGATGGCGTTCGCCACCTTTGTCGGCCTCGGTTCCGACGACATCCCCAAGACCCTGTTTTCGATCTTCATCGGGCTGGTGTTCGGCGCCGTCGGGATGGATATCATCTCGGGCGAGCCCAGGCTTGTCTTCGGCGACATCCCCGGTTTTCTGCACGGCATCAATTTCCTGGTGCTGGCCATCGGCATTTACGGCATCTCCGAGATGCTGTGGACGATCGAGGTCTCAAAGGGCGACGTGATGATGTCGAAGGCGACGGTCACCGTGCAGCGCATCATGAATACCCTGGTGGAACTGACGCGGACCTGGAAGATGATGTTGATGGGGTCATTCCTCGGCTATTTCGTCGGCATCCTGCCCGCCGCCGGGGCGACACCGGGCTCGTTGATGGCCTATGGCGTGGCCAAGACCGCCTCCAAGGAGCCCGACACCTATGGCAAGGGCAACATCAACGGCATCGTGGCGCCGGAATCCGCCAACAATGCAGCCTCGACCGGCGCCATGCTGCCGATGCTGACGCTGGGCATTCCCGGCTCGCCGACCACGGCGATCCTGTTGGGCGGCATGGTGATCTGGGGCCTCGAGCCGGGCCCCATGGTGTTCACCGAGCACCCCGATTTCGTCTGGGGCTTTATCGCCAGCCTGTACGTCGCCAACCTGTTTTCGCTGTTGATCAATACCGCCTTCATCCCGGCCTTCATCTGGGTGTTGAAGATGCCCTTCACCATCCTTGCGCCGATCATCTTCGTGCTCTGCATTGTCGGCGGTTTCGTGCCGACCATGGACATGCACGACGTCTGGCTGATGCTGATCTTCGGTGTCGTCGGCTATCTGATGCGCAAGCTCGACTACCCCTTGGCGCCGGCGGTCCTCGCCATCGTGCTGGGCCCCCTGGCGGAACCGGCACTTCGCCAGTCGCTGCTGATTTCCGGCGGCTCGTTCTCGATCTTCTTCACCCGCCCCTACGCCGCCGTCATCATGGTTCTCGCCATCGGGCTCATCTTGCTGCCGCTGTTCAAGATTGCGATGGATAGATACCGCCGCAAGACAAGCGGGGCGTCATGACGGGCCCGGGGGGCGTTTGGCGCAAGCAAAGCCCCGGACTTGCAATGAAAACCTCTCTGGCATATTGTATACCAGATTTTCAAATCCAGTGGATTGGCCCACTCTTGCGTGGTTACGGCGCGGCGTGGCGTGGCCATGAGGTCCAGACATCATGGCAGTAGCAAGACCGGAAATTAAGCCCATCGAGGTCAATTTCAGCCTCAAGGGCAAGATTTATGAAGCCCTGAAAGATGCGATCACTTCGATGAACATCTATGCCGACGATGCCGAGCTTCGCCTCGATGAACGCCAGCTTTCCGAGCAGCTCGGTGTCAGCCGCACCCCGGTGCGAGAGGCCATGGCCCGGCTCGAACAGGAAGGGCTGTTGCATATCATTCCGCGCCGGGGCGCCTTCGTGGTGCGCAAGACCAAGCAAGAGATCACCGAGATGATCATCGTGTGGTCGGCGCTCGAGGCCCTGGCCGCCCGCCTCGTCACCGAGAATGCCTCCGACCAGGAAATCGGAAGCCTAAGGCGCATGTTCGCGACTTTTAACAGCGGCGATGACAACAGCGACCATGGCGAAGCCAAGATCGACGAATATTCCGAAACCAATATCGAGTTTCACCGGGCGCTGTTCCGCATGAGCCACAATCAGCTGCTGGAAAAGATGACCGAAAATTTGTTCATCCATATGCGGTCGATTCGTATGCGCACCATTGCCGAAAGCAACCGGGCGCGGCGTTCCATCATCGATCACATGAACATCATCGAAGCGTTGGAAAAGCGCGATGCCGGGCTTGCCGAGCAATTGGCGCGCCAACACACTTTGGACCTGGCGGCCCATGTGGAAACCAACGTCAATTACCTGGGCTAAGGACTTAGAGCCCCGGCTCTGGATTGACGAAAAGGCGGAAGGTGCCGGGGTTCAGTCTTACGAAGGCCGCAGCGGAGAGGGATATGAGTGATACAGCACAAGCCGAAGAGACAGAGGAGATCGGGACGCTGACGGATGGCTTTCATCTTGTCATCGACGCGCTCAAGCTCAACGATATCAACATAATTTATAATGTGCCCGGTATCCCGATCACGGATTTGGGCCGTTATATGCAGGCCGCGGGCATGCGGATTCTCTCGTTCCGGCACGAACAACACGCGGGCTACGCCGCCGCAATTACGGGTTTCCTGACCAAAACACCCGGCATCTGCCTTACCGTGTCGGCGCCGGGTTTTCTCAACGGTCTCACCGCGCTGGCTCACGCCACCACCAACTGCTTTCCGATGATTCTGATCTCGGGCTCGTCCGAGCGTGAGATCATCGATTTGCAGCAGGGCGACTATGAAGAGATGGACCAGCTGGCCATCGCCAAGCCGCTCTGTAAGGCCGCCTACCGCGTACTGCATGCCACCGACATCGGCATCGGCATCGCGCGCGCGATCCGCGCGGCCGTGTCCGGCCGTCCGGGCGGCGTCTATCTTGATTTACCGGGGAAGATCTTTGCTCAGACCATGGACGCCGAGGCGGGTGCGAATTCGCTCGTCAAGGTCATCGATGCCGCGCCGCGCCAACTTCCCGCCCCGGAAGCGGTCGCGCGCGCGCTCGATGTGCTCAAAGGCGCCGATCGTCCCCTGATCATCCTCGGCAAGGGGGCCGCATATGCACAGGCCGACAAGGACATTCGCGCGCTGGTGGAGGCCAGCGGCATTCCCTATCTGCCGATGAGCATGGCCAAGGGACTGTTGCCTGACACCCACCCACAATGCGCTTCCGCCGCGCGATCCCTGGTGCTGAAGGACTCCGATGTGGTGATGTTGATCGGCGCCCGCCTCAATTGGCTCCTGTCCCATGGCAAGGGCAAAGCCTGGGGCGATCGTCCTAAGAAATTCGTGCATGTCGATATCGAACCCAAGGAGATGGACAGCAATGTCGAAATCGCGGCCCCCGTGGTCGGCGATATCG
>CBDUSV010000288.1:0-4194 GCA_965369885.1 uncultured bacterium | reverse complement strand
CATTGCGGTTGTCCTCGCCGGCCTGATTGGCGCAGCCCATGATGACGTCATCGATGGCGGCGGCCTCGATCTTTGAGTTGCGCCCGATCAGGGTGCGGATGACGTGGGCCGCCAGGTCATCGGCGCGCACCGCCGCCAGTGCGCCGGCGAAGCGGCCAATCGGCGTGCGCACCGCGTCACATATGAAGGCCTCGGCCATGGTTCTCTCCCGGGATCAAGGGTGTGTTGGGTGTGTTGGGTGTGTTGGGAGAGCGCTATATTACATATTGCCGCCGGATTGAAGCCTTATCCCCGATGAGCAGACTGGGGCAATGCCCCCTCCCCGCCTTGAATCCCGGGCCCGGCTTCGTTAAGAGTTCCCTACACGCGCGCCCATCCCTAGACTTCGCCTACCACACCACGCTTTCGAGGCCCCCATGGACGAGCCCAGCCCGTCACAGACCCCGGCCGAGACATATGTCGGCCAACCGGTCGAACGCTTCGAGGACGCAGCCCTTCTGACCGGCCGGGCGCGCTATGCCGACGACATTCCGGTGCCCCAGGGCACGCTGCATGCCGCCATCGTGCGCTCACCCCATGCCAGCGCCCGGATCGTGAATGTGGACGCCAGCCAGGCGCTGGCAATGGCCGGCGTCACCGCGGTGCTGACCGGCGACGACATCCGCTCCCATTCGGACCCGTTCCTGGTGGTGGTCAAGCAACCCATCGATCAGTGGTCGCTCGCCGTCGAGCGCACCCGTTATGTCGGCGAGCCGGTGTGCGTGGTGGTGGCGGACGACCGCTACATCGCCGAGGACGCCGCCGAGCTGGTCATCATCGACTATGCGCCCGAGAAACCAGTGATCCGCCCAGGGGACGCGGTGGCCGAGGGCGCGGCCCTGGTGCACGAAGCCATGGGCTCCAACTTGGTATCGGACCGGGAGTTCACCTACGGCGATCCGGACCAGGCCTTCGCCGACGCAGACAGCACCGTCGCCCTTGAGATCAGCTATCCGCGCAATTCCCTGACCCCGATGGAATGCTTCGTCGTCGTCGCCGAATATCTGGTGGACGAGGACAGCTTCGACGTCATGTCCCACTTCCAGGGGCCCTTTACCACCCATCCGGTGATGGCCCGCGCGCTCAGGGTGCCGGGGCCGCGCTTCCGCCTGCGCACCCCGCCCAATTCCGGCGGCAGCTTCGGGGTCAAGCAATCGGTGTTCCCCTATATCGTCCTGATGAGCGTCGCGTCCAAGATCATCGGGCGGCCGGTCAAATGGGTCGAGGACCGCCTGGAGCATCTGGTTGCCGCCAATTCGGCGCCCAACCGGGACATCCGCATCGAGGCCGCGGTCAAATCCGACGGCACGGTTTTGGCCCTTCGCATCGAACAGCTGGACGATTACGGGGCGTTTTTGCGCTCTCCCATGCCCGGGCCGCTCTACCGCATGCACGGCTCCATGACCGGGGCCTACGATGTCGCCAACATCAAGATCACCAACAAGCTGATCCTCACCAACAAGGCGCCGGCCGGGTTGGTGCGGGGCTTCGGCGGCCCGCAGATCTATTATGGCCTGGAACGGCTGATGCAGCGCGTCGCGGTGGAGTTGGATCTGGATCCCCTGGAGGTCATCACCCGGAACCTGATCCCGGCGGGTTCGTTTCCCTATAAGGCGGCGGCGGGCGGGCTTTACGATTCCGGCGACTACCCGGAGGCGGTGGCCCGGGCGGTCGATGAGGGCGGCCTGGAGGCGCTGAAACAGCGCCGTGACGCGGCCCGCAAAGACGGCAAGATCTACGGCATCGGCTACGCCGCCATCGTCGAGCCCGGCATGTCGAACATGGGCTATCTCAGCGCCATCCTGCCCGCAGAGGAACGCGCGCGCATCGGCCACAAGGACGGCGCCGTCTCCATGGCCACCGTCGCCGTCGACCCCCTGGGCGCGGTCAGCGTCACCTCCGACACCACCCCCCAGGGCCAGGGCCACATGACGGTGCTGGCCCAGATCGTCGCCGACCGGCTGGGGCTCAGGCCCTCCGACATCAAGGTCAACACCGAGTTGGATACCCAGAAAGACGCCTGGTCGATCGCGGCGGGGACCTATTCCTGCCGCTTCTCGCCGGGGACCGCGGTCGCCTCCCAGCTCGCCGCCAACAAGGTGCGCGACAAGCTGGCAACAATCGCCAGCCAGTATCTCAACGCCTCGCCGGAGAACATCGAATTCGCCAAGGGCACCCTGTTCGACCGCAACAACCCGGAAAATTCCTTGAAGTTCGGCCGCGTCGCCGGTGCCGTCCATTGGGCCCCCAACAGCCTGCCCCAGGACATGGAGCACGGCATCCGCGAAACCGGGGTGTGGTCCCCGCCCGAGCTGTCGGCCCCCGACGACCAGGACCGGGTCAACACCTCGCTGACCTATGGCTTCGTGTTCGATTATTGCGGCATCGAAATAGACCCGGTCACCGCCCAGGTGCGCATCGACAAGTACGTCACCATGCATGACGCCGGAACCCTCTTAAATCCGCTGATCGCCAAGGGCCAGATCTTGGGCTCCTTCGTCCAGGGGCTGGGCGCCGCCTTGTATGAGGAGTTCGTCTATGGCGAGGACGGCAGCTTCCTCACCGGGACCTTCGCCGACTATCTGGTGCCGACCGCCAACGAGACGCCGTCCCCGGTGATCCTCCATATGGAATCGCCCTCGCCCTTCACGCCCTTGGGCGCCAAGGGCCTGGCCGAGGGCAATTGCATGAGCACCCCGGTCTGCATCGCCAACGCCGTCGCCGATGCCCTGGGGGTGCGCGACATCACCCTGCCCCTGACGCCGACGCGCATCGGCGAGATGTTGTTCGGCGACGAGCCCCCAGCGCCGGAAATCACCCCGGAAAGCACGGAAACACCCCAGGTGCGATCCACCGGCAGAGGCCATGAATTGTCCGGCAAGGGATCGGTGTTGGTGCCGGCGGCGTCGCAAGATGTCTGGCGCGTCATCCTCGATGCCGAACGCCTGGCCGCCATCATTCCGGGATGCCGTAGATTGGAGATGATCTCCGACAACCACTACATCGCCGACATTACCCTTGGCATCGGGCCGGTCAGGGGCCGCTTCGCCGCCAGTGTGGAATTTGCCGACCTCGCCCCACCCCAAAGCCTGACCCTCAAAGGCAAGCTCTCGGGCCCGCTCGGCTCCTCGGCGGGCCAGGGCCAGGTGCAATTGGCCGAGGTCGAAGGCGGATGTGAGGTCACTTACGACTATGGCCTCACCATCACCGGCAAGGTGGCGGCGGTCGGCGGGCGCATGCTCGACGGCGCCGCCAGGGCCTTGATCGCAGAGTTCTTCGTTGCCCTGGTGGCGGAGTTCGGTGGCGCGCCGGCTGAGCTCACCTGGTGGCGGCGCATCCTCCATGCCATTGGGGTCTTACGATGAAGCCGGCGCCGTTCGATTATCTGGCCGCGTCGTCGATTTCCGAGGCGCTGGACGCGCTGACCCAACATGGCGAGGACGCCCGCATCATGGCCGGCGGCCAGTCCCTGGCGGCGCTGCTCAATATGCGCCTGGTGCAGCCCGAATTGGTCATCGACATCGCCCGCATCACCGATCTGGCCTATATCCGCGAGGTCGGCGGGCATCTCGAGATTGGCGCCGCCACCACCCAGTGCGAGTTGGAGAGCTATCCGGGCCTGGCGGGAAAGGCCCCCCTGCTGCACCAGGCCATCCCCCATATCGGCCATTTCCAGACCCGCAACCGGGGCACGGTGTGCGGCTCCATCGCCCATGCCGATCCCAGTTCCGAACTGCCGCTCGCCCTGGCGGCGCTGGGCGGCGAGGTGGTGCTGCAATCAAACACTGCCAAGCGCACCCTTGGGCCTGAGGATTTCCAGTTGGGCATGCTGACCACGGCCAAACGCGCCGACGAGATGATAACCGCGGTGCGCTTTCCCATCGCAAAGCCGGGCGAGCGCTTCGCCTTCGCCGAGGTGGCCCGGCGCCATGGCGATCTGGCGGTGGTCGCCATCGCCGCGGTGGCATCGAACGGTCACATTCGCCTAGGTGTCGGCGGCGTCGCCGACAAGCCCACCGTCGCCCAATGGGACGGGCTTGACAGTGACGGCATCGATGACGCCTTGAACCAATTGGCGTGGGACCTCGGCGCCCAGGACGACATCAATGGCTCGGCGCGCTACCGCCGCGAAGTGGTGCGCCGGCTTGGCCGCCA
>CBDUSV010000287.1:0-4199 GCA_965369885.1 uncultured bacterium | reverse complement strand
TGATGCACGAACACCCGGCGGGGTGAACAATCCCCAGCCGGGCGCACATGTGGACTGGTTAGATCACCGGATCGTCTGGCCTACTTCTTTTTCTTCTTTTTGCGCTTTTTCTTACGCTTGGTGTATTTCTTGTATTCCTTCACCACGCTTTTCGAGACCTTGACGAGATTTTTCTCGATGAAGGCCTGGATTTCCGGCCCGGAATTGGGCGTGGTCACGTTCAGGCCACGCTTCTTGGCGGCGGATTTGTATTCCTTGGTCCGCGCCATCTTCTGGTAGGCCGCCCTAAGCGTCCCCAGCCGGTCCTTCGGAATGCCCGGCGGTCCCAGCAACGGCAGACCGACCCGGCCCGGCGCACTGAGAAGCCGCAACAGCGCCTTTTCGCGGGGATTGGTGACGATGTCGCGCAGCAAGGGCAGATTGGGTTCCATCGGGAAGGTCTGGAATATGGGAATGACCTTGCCCGAGGTGATCAGGTCCGGGCGAGCCGCCTGGATGCTTCCCTCGTGGGAAAACAAGCCATCGACCTCGCCACGTTCCATCGCCAGCAACACGGCGTGGAACCCCGGGTAGCCGTGAATCGGCCGGAAGGGCCATCCCTCGTATTTGGTCAACACCTTGGGAACCACGATGTTCTGGGAGCGCGCGGACAGGCCACCGAGCACGATGGTTTTCTTGGCCTTTTTCAACTGGGCGAGGGTCTTGATGCCGATATCTTTTCTCAGCCACAGGATGGAGTTGGTGCTGATGGCGCTTCCCACATAGGAGAAATTCTTGAGATCGTATCTCGCCCCCTTGTGACCGATCGAGTTGGCCAGAAGAAAACTGCTTCGTCCCGGCATGCCCAGGGTCAGCCCGTCGGGCTTGGCCTTGTTATACATGTGGTTGCCAAGCACCAATCCGCTGGCGCCGGGCATGTTCTGAGCCACGATGTGGGGATTGCCGGCGATATGCTTGGAGTAGAACCGCGCCACCAGGCGCATTTCGCTATCGACCCCACCGCCCGGCGGATAGCCGGCGAATAGGCTCAGTCTTTTGCCCTTGTAGAACTCGGCGGCGCCGGCGCTGGTTCCACCGGTCAAGCCAATGGTAACCAACACGGCGGTGGCGACGGCCAAGCGAATAGCAATGTTCCTAGCCATGATTTCCTCCCTTGGATTTTTGTTTCGTTGCAGGCGGCTGGTGGATTAGCCGGACGCCGCCTTCTTAGCGCGATCCTCCTGGTGTTCGATCTTCTCGAACCCGTGGACCGACAGATCGATCATGTTGCCGTCCGGATCCGCCACCCGGGTCTCGGCGAAGGGCGGATCGTTGGCGCGGATCTTGGGCGGCGTCATGCCGACATCTTCGAGCGAGGCGGCAATTTCCTCGGCATCTTGGATATGGAAGCCGAAATGCTCGATCCCCGGGGCGACTTCATCACGTGTCGGCAGCAGGGCAAGGACCAAATCACCATCCGACAAATAGACCGAACCGGTTTCCCGCTTCAGCACGACATCAAGGCCGAAGACCTTGGTGTAATAATCCGCCAAACGCTGCGGATCCGGCGTTTTGATGGCGATATGGCGAACCTTGGCCTTGCGGTTGGTATTTGTAACCATCTCTCGTTCCTCCCTGGGTGAAATTCCCCTGCGCTCACTGTCCTATGCTGCCGTGGCGGCGCGGGTCATATCCGATAATATTCTTAACCCAGCAAAACTGCAAATTGGTGTCTTCCGGTGATTGGGGGTAGAATTAATCAACAATAAATACCGCCAGGGGGTGAAACATGGGACGCATTCGTTATCTGACCATCATCGCCAAGGACCCGGGGAAACTCGCCACTTTCTATGTGGACGAGATCGGCATGGAGGAGATCGGCCGCTCGGCCGAAGGCGATATTTCCTTCACCGACGGCTACTTCAATCTCACGGTGTTCAAGCAGCGCGCCGATCTCATGGAACTGCGCAAGGATGCCGGCCTCCACCATATCGGCATGGAAGTCGACAGCATCGATGAGGTGCTCAAGGCCTACCGCGAACTGGTCCCCGGCGGCATCGCGGTGCGAGAACCCGGTGGGCCCCATTACGGCGAGGCGCGCATCTTCGATCCCGAACTCAACCCGATCAGCCTATCGGAGCGTGCCTTCGGGGTCACCGGCGAGCGCCGCGCCCTGCCCCGAATCGGCCATATCGCCATCCACACCCTGCAGCCGCAACGCAGCGCCGATTTCTTCACCGCCCTGTTCGGCATGCGCGAGCTGAAAACCACCGCGCTTCGCCGCCAGCAGGGCCGCTTCAACTGCTTCATGGGCGACGGCTACACCAACCTCGCGCTCCATCCCTATTACCGCACCCGGGATGATGAGGACTTCGCGCTCTATAACCGCATCGGCCATGACGGCAATGAGGAAAGCGCGGAAGAGCGGCTGTTCGGCATCCACCATTTCGGCTTCCTGATGCGTGACGCCAGCCAGAAGGTGGCGCAACTGAGCGATGGCAAGGCATCGGTGGCGGTGCGCCCGGAAGAACGCCCCTATGCCGAATTCCGCATCCTTGATCCGGAAGGCAACGGCTTCGATCTGACCCAGAACAAGGGCTGGGAGGTCGATGTGGACAAATGGGAGCACGTTGCCTAAGGCGCATGGGCGGACAACAACAATAAATAAAGGCGGAGACGGGGAATGGAATTCGGACTTTTTTCCAATGGCGAGCGCCACAATCCAATCGCCAAGATGGCCTATGATGAAGACCTGGACGAGGTCATCCTCGCCGACGGTCTGGGGATGCAGGAAGCCTGGATCAGCGAGCACGGCACCTTCCTCCCCGGCCAGGCCCCCGACCAGTTGCCTTGCGCCGATCTGTTCATCTGCAAGGCGGCGGAACGGACCAAGCAGATAAAAATGGGCGCGGGAATTCGCCCCCTGCCGTTCTTCCATCCGCTTCAGGTCGCGACCGATACGGCGGTTTGCGACCACCTGACCAATGGGCGCTACATGGCGGGTTTCGGCATGGGGATCGGCACCGGGAACAGCCAGCGCGGCGAACTTCCGGGCGATCGCCGGGTGATGATGCACGAAGCCATCGATCTGATCCTGAAAGCCTGGACCGCGCCCGAGCCGTTCGACTGGGATGGCGAGATCTGGCAGGGCAAGGACTGGCATGCCATCCCCCAACCGCTGACCAAGCCCCATATGG
The DNA here is from genome assembly GCA_965369885.1 of uncultured bacterium. Lineage (GTDB taxonomy): Bacteria > Pseudomonadota > Alphaproteobacteria > SMXQ01 > SMXQ01 > JAZFWG01. The sequence goes on along the minus strand of CBDUSV010000287.1, from coordinate 1,023 downwards.
ATGTGGGTATGGCGTGCTCGCGCTCGGAAGGCACCCTTGAACTCGCCGCCGCAAAGGGCTTCCTTCCCCTGATGAGCTGGACCCCCACCGTTGATCAAATCACCGAAATGATCGGCATTTACATGAACGCGAAGGGCGGCGAACAGCGACCCGCCAACGACAGAATCCGGGTGTCGCGTTTCGTCTATGTGGCGGACACGGACGACCAGGCCCGGCGGGATTTACACGACGTTCATCTCGGCTTCGCCCTCGATTCAGGCCGGCTCGACCGCTACATGCCGGAGGGCGGTACCCGGGATGACATCACCATGGAATATATGATCGACCAGGGTTACTTCTTTTGCGGCGGTCCCGAAACCGTCTTCGAGCAAATCCGCAATTTCCATGAAACCGTCGGCGGTTTCGGCACCTTCCTATTGATGGCGGGCAAGGACTGGGGCACGCCGGATCAGCGCGCGCGCTCGACACGGCTGTTCATGGAAAACGTGGCGCCGAAACTGGCCGAAATTTAGGGCCGAGGGGCCCAATAGGTCCAAATCGGGGCATGCTGGCCCGGGCGCGACGGAACCGTGCCCGGTTGCCCACACAGCGGCCGGAAATTGGCGGCCAGCCTGGCCCAAAGGGCTTAAAAAACTGATTTCCTTGACATTTTGGTCAAAAGGGCCCATCTATCCGTCATAAATTGTCTCGCGATTGCGCGATGCGCCGCATATAGGTGGCGCCACATCCTGGGTACAATCATCAACAATCAGCCCGTTCCGGCCGCGCCCGGAGCAGGGCGAATCGCCTGAGCCGGCAGCGTCTTGGACGCCCGCCGTGCCAACAGGCGCATAAGGATATCTACGTGAACATAAGTAATTTCTCGGACCTCGGCCTGGCCGATCCGATCCAGCGTGCATTGAACGCCAGAAACCATGTCATCCCGACGCCGATCCAGGCGCGGGCCATCCCCCAACTTCTCGCCGGCAAGGATATTCTGGGCATCGCCCAGACCGGCACCGGCAAGACGGCGGCCTTCGCGCT
>CBDUSV010000286.1:0-4212 GCA_965369885.1 uncultured bacterium | reverse complement strand
TTGGTCGGAGCGGCCGGATTCGAACCGGCGACCCCCACACCCCCAGTGTGATGCGCTACCAGGCTGCGCTACGCTCCGATATGGCCAAGGCCAACCGCCCTGACTGACTGATGGGGAGTCTACCCCGGCCCCGCCAGGGACGCAACGGATGGGCTCCGCGCCGCGGAAGGCCCTGTCTGGAAACGGCTGGGTCTGGAAACTGGCTGGAAACCGGCTGTGAAAACCGGTTAGGCCTCTTTGTCTTTCAGGATGTCGCGCAACTGGGTGAGTTCGTCGATCACCGATTGAATCTCGCTCTTTTGCGCGGTGGTCATGGTGCTATTCCCGCCATCGGCGGCCTTGGCCTTGGCCGGGACTTTTTTGAGCGGGGACTTAACCGAGCCCTGCCCGCCATTGGCCGGACGGGCAATGCCGGCGGGACCCTTGAGGCCGCCCTCGCGCAGGAGTTTCTGCACTCCCTTGATGGTGTAGCCGTCCTGATAAAGCAGCCCGCGGATGGTGTGGAGAAGCTCGATGTCCTCGGGGCGGTAGTAACGCCGCCCACCACCCCGCTTCAGGGGCTTGAGCTGGGAAAATTTCGATTCCCAGAAACGCAGCACATGCTGGGCGAGGTCAAGCTCCCCGGCAACCTCGCTGATGGTGCGAAAGGCGGCCGCTGATTTGCCGATTCGCGGGCCTGTATCAATGTGTTCGCTGACTTGCACCATGGCTTTAGATTTGCGGCTTTATATCTAGGTGACGGCGCCTTGCACCAACATGGATTCGTTGACACGGCCCTTTAGCACATGGGAGGCGCGGAATACCAGGACCTTGCGCGGCAGGATCGGGACCTCCTCGCCGGTCTTGGGATTGCGACCGATGCGCTGGCCCTTCTGGCGTACCGAGAAACTGCCGAAGGAGGAAATCTTCACAACTTCGCCGCGAATCAAGGCGCTGCTGATTTCATCCAATACGGATTCCACAAGCTCGGTCGACTCGTTTCGCGACAAGCCGACTTCTTGGTACACCGCCTCGCTAAGTTGAGATCGGGTGACGGTTTTTCCGCTCATTCTGATTCCCCCCGTGGAATAGAGTTCAAAACTACCGTCAGGGGATAAATCCGTCAATATCAAAGGGATGCGTTATTGAACTAAATTGGCCAAAACCACGTTAAAAACATGCCGCCATGGCGTCATCACCAGCGGATCACTCCCGAGGCCCAGGTGAACCCTCCGCCCATGGCCTCGATGACAACGACATCGCCGGGCTTGATCCGGCCGTCGGATGACGCCTCGCCCAGCGCCAGCGGGATCGATGCCGCCGAGGTGTTGGCGTGGTGGTCAATGGTGACGACCATTTTCTTTGGATCGAAACCCAGCCTTCGCACCGTGCTATCGAGGATTCGCTTGTTGGCCTGGTGCGGCACCAGCCAGTCGATATCGTCGGGTTTGAGGTCGTTTGCCGCCAGGGCTTCTCCCACCACCTCGGCAAGATTTACCACCGCATGGCGAAAAACCTCCCGGCCGGCCATGCGCACATAACCAACGGTGCGGGTCGAGGACGGACCGCCGTCGGTATATAAAAGATCATGCTGGCGGCCATCGGAATGAAGATGGGTCGAAAGGATGCCGCGGTCGGCATTGGTGCCCTTGCCGGTTTCGGCCTTGAGGACGACGGCGCCGGCGCCATCACCGAACAGCACGCAGGTGGTGCGGTCGTTCCAATCGACAAGGCGCGAAAAGGTCTCGGCGCCGATCACCAGGGCGGTCTTGGCATCGCCGACGCGGATGAAATTGTTGGCCACCGCGAGGCCATAGACGAAGCCCGAGCAAACCGCCTGAACATCGAAGGCGGCGGCGCGGTTGGCGCCGAGGCGGGCCTGCACCCGTGTCGCCGTGGCCGGGAAAGTTTCATCGGGCGTGGTGGTGGCAAGGATGATGAAATCGAGGTCTTCCGCCTTAACTCCCGCCGCCTCAAGCGCCCTGGCCGCGGCCATGGTTGCCAGATCGGACGTGGTCTCGCCATCGGCGGCGATGTGGCGTAAGCGGATGCCGGTGCGCTCGACGATCCAGGCGTCGGAGGTATCGACCCGTTTGGCCAAATCCTCATTGGTGACGATATTGTCGGGAAGATAGGTGCCGCAGCCGGCAACCACGGACCTTATGACCATCAGGACACAGCCGCTTGCTGTATCGCGGACTGGTCTTCGCCCAAATGTTTCAGTTCTTCGATGATCTTGTCGTTGAAGCCGTGAACCGCCATGTCGACAGCCACGCCGATGGCGTTGGCAAAACCGAAGGCGTCGGTGCCGCCATGGCTTTTGACCGCAATGCCGTTGAGGCCAAGGAACATGGCGCCGTTATAGCGCCGGGGATCGATCCGGGTGCGCACCTTGGCCAAGGCATTGCGCGACAGCAGATAGCCCAACTTCGACATCAATGAACTCTTGAAGGCGGAGCCCAACAGCTCGGAAAACAGCCGGGAAAGGCCCTCGGCGGTCTTGAGCGAGACATTGCCGGTGAAACCGTCGGTGACAACCACATCCACGGTGCCGGCGCAGATGTCGTTGCCTTCGATGAAACCGTGGAAGCGGATCGGCAGATCGATTTCACGAAGAATGGCGCTCGCCATCTTCACCGCATCATTGCCCTTGAGATCCTCGGCGCCGACATTGAGCAAGCCGATGGTGGGATCGACCAGGCCGTGAACGGTGCGGGCGAAGACCTCGCCCATAATCGCGAACTGCACCAGGTTCTGGGCATCGCACTGGACGTTGGCACCAAGATCCAGCATGACGCTTTCGCCGCGCAACGTCGGCATGACCGAGGCAATCGCCGGCCGGTCGATGCCCGGCAGGGTCCTGAGCGCCATCTTGGACATGGCCATCAATGCCCCAGTGTTGCCGGCGGACACGACGCCCGCGGCCTCCTTGTTACGCACCGCGTTGATGGCGAGCCCCATGGACGAGCCCCGGCCCTTGCGGAGCGCATGGGATGGCTTGTCCTCGCCCGAGATCACCTTGTCGGTGTGGTGGATGGTGCTGACCGCGTCAAGTTCCTTCATGGAACCAAGCAGGGGACGCAACCTGTTTTCGTCGCCAAAAAGCAGAAAATCAACCTGGGGGAATCGTTTGCGGGCGATGTCGGCGCCCTTGATCACCATTCTTGGCGCCTTGTCGCCGCCCATGGCGTCCAAGGCTATGGTCAGACGCGAAGTCAATGCGTTAATCCCCGCTTAGGGTGTTCACCCTAGACCACGTCTTCCATCTCCACCACCTCGCGCTCCTTGTAATGGCCACAGGATTCGCAGATGTGATGGGGCCGCTTCAATTCGCCGCAATTGGGACATTCGACGTAGGAGGCGGGCTTCAAGGCGTGGTGGGCTCGGCGCATGTTGCGCCTCGATTTGGACACTTTTCTCTTTGGTACAGCCATAACTCACTTCTTTCATAGGAACCATCGGGGGAACCATCGGGGATGGCAGCTTACTTACTCAAAAACGCCGGGCCAGGCAAGCCAGTTACCACATACCCTATGACTTAGATTTCAAACTGCCGAGCACGCTGAAGGGCGATTTGCCCCCGGTCTCGCCACCCCCGCCAGCGGAAACCGCCGCGATAGCGCCACAATCGGTATCTGGCGCCCGCGGGTAGGCCTCGAGCGCCAATCCCAAATGTTCGGCCACCGCCTCGCCGATATCGATGATGCCGTCGGCCAAAGGCTCCGGCGGATCATCGCCATCCAGGCTCACCATGATTTCACGCTCAGGGCTGGCGCCGGCATCGAAGACCAGGGAGAAACGGTCGTCAAGATGTGACGCCAGCGGATCGAGGGTGACGACGCAGGATTGTACCACGTCGGTGGAAAACCTCGCATCCAGACGAATACGGCGGTCGCTCTCAAGCTTGGTCAGGGTAACCTGGGCTGTCAGGCCGGAAATGGCTTCGACGCCAAAGCGGGCGGCCAGCGCCCTACATTCGCCGCTGCTGGCGGCGATATCGAAGGTTTTTTCAGCACCGAGCCGGTAGACGGCCACCGGGCGGGAAAACTCGGCCAAAATATCCTTACCCTGGGTCATATTCACAATTCCCAATTTCACCAAACCGATATTTCCGCGGATTTCAAGGACTTGTCATTCCTGGGCCAGTCCCAGGCCGGTCCCGGGCTGGCGTCATTCCCTGCCCCGGTCAAGGCCCCGGCGGCTCTCCGAAGCTGGGACCCTTTTCTGCCAACG
>CBDUSV010000285.1:0-4215 GCA_965369885.1 uncultured bacterium | reverse complement strand
CGAACAGCTGGGCGGCACCATGATGGAAAAACTGTCGGAACTGTTCGACGAGGACGCGGTTCCCGCGACGACGGAAGGACGCCGGCCTCAGCGCCGGGCGGCAGCGCGGCGCTAGGCCCAAAGCCGGCACAATCCCCAATTAAGCCAATTCTGAAGATATAGTCTTATATATCAACTGGTTGGAAATTATTCCGGTGTGTCGGCTAACGACTGCCTATAGCAGAACCATGTTTTGGCTATGTTCTCTAATCGCGGGTACGGAAAACCCCCCTAAAAATTGCAATTCGGGGCCTTTATCAATCGGGGCTTACCGTTCAGCGGTGGCGGGGTACGGGAATCAGTTCTTTTCGGTACATTAGCCGATGTTAGCTTATGAGCCAAAGCGGACATAACGTGACTTCTCAGAGTTACACTCTCGAGTGTTTAATACCCACATAATAAGAAATGTTTTGGTGGGAGGAAGACCAGTGCCGATTATTTGCATACAGGATAATCACGAGAGCCGATATTCCTTCGACATAAGGCGTGGCGCGTCGACCGTCATCGCGGCAATTGCTGCGGTATCCCTTCTAACTTCTTGCGCTAGTGACTTCCGCCAGTCCCCGTCCGAGGGGCCGACCACAGTCTATTCAAAATGGCTAACCGAGAAGCGCCGAACCATAACTATTTCATCGAACATCGAACCGGTGGCCGCCAGCTATAAGAAAAACGGCATCCTGGACATCGGGGTCATCAATACCGGCCCCTGGCTAAGACCCGCCGCCAAGGATGTGTTGGCCCATGTCCTGGACCGCATTTCCACCATGGCTGACGCAAAAGTGTGAATCCGGATTTATATGACGATGGACACCCTCTACCATTATCTTGAATAGCCACCTGTTTCACGGGGCCGGATCAGTCGGCTAGTGCTGCTTTCCGCTTTGTGGCGGCGCACCAAACCGTCACGACGGCGGCAATGACCAGCAGTGGCATGGCGCCGATATTCACCCAGTGCCAGCCGAAGAAATGGATGAATGCGCCCGAAGATAACGACCCAGCCGCCACCACGGTGTAGACGATCTGGTTCATCATGCCTTGGGTCTTTGCGCGCTCCGCCGGGGTGTAGGCGGTGGTCATCAGGCTGGTAGCAGCAGTGTATGTAAAGTTCCAGCCGAGCCCAAGCATGATCATGGACAGCCAGAAATCGAAAACAGCAATCCCCGATAGCGCAATCCCGATACAGCTGGCTTCAAGGAACAACCCGGCCGTGATCATCCGTATCTCGCCGAACCGTTTTACCAGCGCCCCTGTAAAGAACCCCGGCGCATACATGGCCACGGTGTGCGAAGAGATGACGGTGGCGACGGCTCCGAAGCTGTGGCCGGATTGTACGATCATGGCGATGGGCGTTGCCGTCATCAGGAAGTTCATCACACATTGAGCAACCGTTGCAGAAACCGCCGCCGTGATAAACACGGGCTGTTTCATGATTTCGATCAAAGGGCGCTGGGGGCCGTCTCTCTGTGCCTTGGTCAGGTTCGGGATGCTGAGAAACAGCAAAATGATCGCTGCCAGCAGACCGGCGCCGATGGTGAACAGGAACGAGCCCGCAAACAGGTGGTTGACGATAAGCCCTTTGCCCCAGTTCGCAAGATTAGGCCCCGCAAGGCCCGCAAACACGCCGCCTGCCAACACCAAGGATATGGCCTTCGCGCGGAAATGGTCCGAGGCCGCATCGGCAACCGCGAACCGGTAAAGCTGGGCAAAACTGGCAAACACCCCATACAGAAAACCACCAAGGGCCAACAGATAGAAATTTTCCAAGATGACGGCGGCGGTGCAGGATATGCCACTGAGCACGGCAACCATGGTGCCACAGATGAACCCGGTTTTCCGGCCAACGCGGCGCATGAACAGTGATGCTGGCATGGCGCCAAGGGCAGAACCGATCACAATCAGGGCAGAGGGCAGGGTGGCAAGGGCCAAATGGGGTGCGATGCCAATTGCTACCGCGGGGGATGTCACCATAAAAAGCCCCCGCCCAGTGCCCGCCAGCATCTGACAGGTGCCAAGCACGAGGACGTTCTTACGGTCTGGCTGCATCGGTTTCATATTGGCCTAAAAAACATATTAAAAAAATTTATACCGCAGAAAACGACATAGAACCGGGTCGTAGAATATCTTTCACTTAAACACTAAACCCACTTCCACCGATGCCTCTTTGGAGCAGGTGGCCTACCCCCATTAGGTGGTCCACTCGCTATGATAGTTGAAGATAAATTCCAAGGAAGGCCTGATCTGGTTGAGGCTTTCTATTCCCTCGCGTTTCGATTGTGACTGTCGGGGTACGGCAACCACTGATTAAACGTACCCACGGCCAGGAGGGCTATTTGAGCGCCCCACCCGCGGGCAAACAAAAGCCCGCCTGATGGCGGGCCTTGGCGATCGGAATCCTTGGAATGGGCCTAGGGGGTGGCCTCGGCCGCCACCTTCTTGGTGATCTGGCGCTTGAGCCGGCGCACCTCGGTCGACATTTTCGCCGCCGGGGTCTTCATCAGATAGGCATCGAGCCCACCGGAATGTTCGATGGTGCGGATCGCCGCCGCCGACAGCTTCAGGCGCACCGGGCGGCCCAGGGCGTCGCTCAACATCGACGTGATCTGGATATTGGGCTTGAATTTACGCCGGGACTTGTTGTGGGCATGGCTGACATTGTTGCCGCTCATGACCCCTTTGCCGGTAACCGAACAGCGTCTTGCCATCGTCCTCACTCACTATTGGAAACCCTGAATCCCTGGATTTCCGGTGCCCAAATCGGGCCTTGGAACAACCCGGGGCATGGCTATGTAAGCCACTGTGGCCCAGCCGTCAAGGTGAAAGGGGCACCCAGCCGTCAAGGCGAATCCGGCCCCCCCGCCAGCCTGCGCAGCGCCAGCACCACCATCACCGCCATGACCATGGCGCCGGTGAAATAGGGCCAGTCACGGCCGAGAGCCACGAAGCAGAAACCCGCCCAGGCGGGCCCGAAAATTCGCGCCAGAGACCCCATCGATTGGGCGACACCGAGATACATGCCGCGCTGGTCGGGCTCGGCCTCGAGGGAAATCAGGCTGTTGATGGTGGGGCTGGCGATGGAGATGCCGAAAATCACCAAACCAAAGGACCCGAAGACCAGGATCTGGCCTGTCACCAGCGGCGCCGCAACGAAGCCCAGCGCCACCAGTGCCGGGCCCAGGACCAAAATCCGGCCGGGCCCCATGGCGCGGGTCAACGGCCCGATCAGGCCGCCCTGGGTCACCACCGCGACCAGCCCCAGGAAGGAATAGATATAGCCGTTCTGCAGGGCGCCCCATCCGAATTCGCGCTCGGTCCAAAGCGCCAGGGTCGATTCCATGCTTGAGAAGGTGAAGGGCAGGAGAAACCCCATCACCAACAGCATCCCCAAACCAGGCTTGCCCAGTGCCGCCGCCATAGCTTTGACGCGGCCCATCGCCGGGGGCCCGGGAGCCTGGCCCTGATCCTGATCCGGCGCACGGTCCGGTTCCGAGAGAAAGACAACCGCGATGAAGAACGCCATGGCGGTCATGGCGGCGGCGGCCATGGCGGGCAGGAAGATCTCAGGATTGGCGGGATCGGGACCGGCCAGGACACCGCCCAGCGCCGGGCCCAACAGAAACCCCAGGCCGAAGGCGGCCCCGATGCGTCCTATGCCCCGTGCCCGGTGTTCGGGCGGGGTCACATCGGCGACATAGGCATGGGCAACCGCGATGTTGCCGGCCATGGCGCCGGAGACGGCGCGGACCACGAACAACATCATCAGACTGTCGGCGAAACCGAGCCACATGTAACAGGCCGAAAGGCCCGCGAGGGTGACGAGGAGGACCGGCTTCCTGCCGATGCGGTCGCTGAGCCGCCCCCACGCAGGCGCGAACACGAACTGCGCCAGGGCATAGGTGGCGATCAGCAGGGTGACTTTGTCGGGGGTGGCCTGGAAATGCTCGGCATAAAACGGCAGGAAAGGAATGATGATGCCGAACCCGATAAGATCGACAAAAACCGCGAAGAACAGGGGTACCAACGCCTCAAGCCTTTATGAGCACAGATCCTAGTTCATCCGCCCCACCGCGCGGGACAGCAGCACGTAAAGTTTACCCACGCTGGCGGTGACAAAGGTGGAGCTGAGGAGATTTTCCGGATCGGACTCGTTGGCCTGGGCCAACAGCCGTTCGAACTGTT
>CBDUSV010000284.1:0-4224 GCA_965369885.1 uncultured bacterium | reverse complement strand
CCTTTCCACCGGGCGAGCCTGCCCGGCATCAGGATGATGCGTTTGTCGTCGGGCAGGCGCCACTGGCTGGCGAGCTGGATCATGCGTTCGGCGCTGACCTTGTCGGGATCGAACAGATCAATATCGACGCCCCGGTGCACCACGCGGACACGCTCGGGCCCGACGCCATAGGTCTTTTCGATATGGCCGGCGATGAAGTTGGATATGGCGATGACCCTTTGGCCCCGGGTCATCACCCGATTGTAGAAACGTTTGATCCCCGACGGCGCCGAATAGGTGCCGTGGAAGCTGGTGACGAAGTGCGCCCCGGCGCGCCGGGCGGCGGCGGCGGCGCTCCAGGCCGGGGCCCGGGAGCGGGCATGAACGATATCGACGCCATGTTCACGGATCAAGGCATCGAGGCGGGTGATATTCATCGCCATGACCAGGGGGTTCTTGGAGGCCAGCGGCAAGGTGAAGTGGCCGACGCCGGCGCGGGCAAGCTCATGAACCATGGGGCCGCCCGCCGACGCCACCAGCGAGGTCCATCCGGCATCGGCCAGGGCGCGGCCGACGTCCGCCGTGCCGCGCTCGACGCCGCCGGTCACCAGCCGCGGCAGAACCTGGAGCACCACGGGCGCACGCCTTCCCGCCGCCCGGCTTCCCGCCATTGCCGCTTCGGTGGTAGTTTGTTGTTGTGCCTCAGCCATCGCTTCCGGGTTATGACCGATTCCCCCATGACTTTGCAACCGGCCCCTAAAACTCTGCCGCGGCCAAACGGCGGCGCCATCGCCTATCATGCCCATCCCGGCGCCACCCCCGGGGTGATGTTCTGCGGCGGCTTTAAGTCCGACATGACCGGCGCCAAGGCCCTGGCGTTCGAGGAATTCTGCACCGCGCGCGGCCAAGCCTTCGTCCGTTTCGATTATTCAGGCCATGGCGCGTCGGCGGGGGAATTCACCGACGGCACCATCGGGGCGTGGGCCGATGACGCCATCGCCGTGCTTGACGAGGTCGCTCTGGGCCCGCAGATCCTGGTGGGCTCGTCCATGGGCGGCTGGCTGGTTTTGCTGGCGGCGCTGGCCCGGCCCGGGCGCATGGCCGGGCTGATCGGCATTTCGTCGGCGCCCGATTTCACCGAGAGCATGATCTGGGACCGGATGGACGAGGGCGAACGCCAAACCCTGGCCAGGGATGGTGTCGTCACCCAGCCCAACGATTATGGCGATGAGCCCTATGCCATCACCATGGGGCTGATCGAGGACGGCCGGAAACATTTGTTGCTGGCATCACCGATCCCTATCCCATGCCCGGTGCGGCTGTTCCACGGCATGGCCGATAACGACGTGCCGTGGCGGGTCTCGGCCAAGCTGGCGCGGCGCCTGCAAGCCGATGACGTGGAGGTAAGCCTGGTCAAGGACGCCGACCATCGCTTCGCCCGGCCCGCCGATATCGCGCGCATCTGCCAGGCCATCGATGAGCTGTCGCAACCGCGCCCAACGCCGGGTGATTGAAGCCATGAGGGCAATCTTCATGGGCATGTTGATGATGATGGGGGTGGCCCATTCCAGCCATGCCCAACCGGCCACCCAGGGGGGGTCAAAGGGGGCCAGGGACTATGCCGCCTGCCTGGCCCTGGCCCGGAGCGATCCCGACCAGGCCTTGGCCCGGGCGCGGACATTGTGGCAGAGCGGCGCCGGGGCCCCGTCGCGCCATTGCGTGGCGCTCGCCCTGATGGCGAAGGGACGCCATATCGAGGCGGCGAAGACCCTGGAACAGTTGGCCAAACAGGGCGTCAAACAGGGCGAAGTTGCGGTGATCAAGCTCAGGGGCGAGATCCTGGCCCAGGCCGGCCAGGCCTGGCTCATGGCGGGCGAGGGCTCCCGCGCCATCGCCGCCTTCACCAACGCCATCGCGGTCAGGCCCGGCGATCCCGAGCTTTTGATCGACCGCGCCATCGCCTATGGCCATGAGGGCCGCTATGGCGAGGCGGTCGAAGACCTCAACCGGGTCCTCGACATAGACCAGGGCCGGGCCAATGCCTATCTGTTGCGCGCCAACGCCTACCGCCGCCTCGGACGTCTCGGGCTTGCCGCCCGGGATGTGGGGCAAGCCTTGGCCCTGAAGCCGGATGACGGCGAAGCCCTGCTCGAGCGCGGCATCATCCGCCATCTGCAAAATGACAGCGATGGTGCGAGGCGGGATTGGACCCACGTGCTTCGCGCCGCACCCACAAGCCCCGCCGCCGCTGCCGCCCAGCGCAATCTTCAGATGCTGGCGCCCAAAAGAAAATAACCGTGGCAAATAACCCCGGCGATAGATCCGGGGGTTAGTCTTGCGGGTCCTCGGCCTCGGTGAGCTTCTCGAGGGGCTGGAGGTGGGTCTCGGCGAAGCGCCGCCAGTCGCCGTCGGGTGATTCGCACACGGCTTCGACGTCTGTGGCAAGGCGGATGGACAGACCGCCGATGCGCCACAACTGGTCCCAGCCCTCCACGCTGCCGAAGGCGCGGTCCATGGTGCGGTGGCGCAGCCGTTTGAGGATCCAGCGCGGCACCGGGCGGAGGATAAACACCAGGCTGAACACCAAGGCGGCGATGCCCCCCCACATGCCCATTTGGTAGCTGTAGATCGCGATCACGCCCAGCAGCAGAATATAAGGCAGATAGTTGTCCACCTGAGAGTAGTCCGGCGCGTCTTTGCGGTTGAGGACGGCGAAGATGGGGCCGATATGGATACGGCCCTGGAGATAGGCGTCGTAGATCAACTGGTGCGGTGTGATGTCGTGCTCTTCCATGGGACGGCGTCCTTAGAAATCGAGATCGGCATAGTGCTTGGGAGGGCGAATGCCGGGGATGTGGTCGGCAAGAAGGGTGCGGAAGGATGGCCGCGATTTGATGCGCACGTACCAGTCCTTGACCTGGGGGTGCTTGTCCCAAGGCACGTCATCGATGTAATCCAGGGTCGAGAGGTGCACGCCGGCGGCAATGTCGGCGAGGGAGAACTTGTCTCCCGCCAGCCATTTGCGCCGCTCCGAAAGATAGGCGATGTAGGCAAGGTGGGTCTCCAGATTGGCATAGCCGGCGCGGATCGCCGCGGAATCGGGCTGGCCGAGGCCAAGGAACCGCTTTTCGACTTTTTCGCCCACCAGGTTGGTGGTGACTTCGAGATTGAATTTATGGTCGAACCAGGCGACCAGCCGGCGCACTTCGGCGCGCAGCTTGGCATCGCGGCCGAGCAACGGAAATTCGGGATAGACCTCTTCGAGATATTCGCTGATGACATTGCTGTCGGCGAGCACGGTGCCGTCTTCTTCCACCAGCACCGGCACCTGGCCGGCCGGATTGAGGGTCAGGAAATCTTTCCGGCGTTCCCAGACCTTTTCGAACTTGAGGTCGAAGTCGAGATTCTTTTCCAGCAGGGAGACCCGGATTTTGCGGGAAAAGGGCGACAGCCACAAATGGTACAGACAACGCATCGGCGCCAATCTAAAGCAAGCCATGCCCGGCTCACAAGGGCGGCTTGGACGATAATTTGATCCTCAGTTCTCAGGGCGCCGGCGTCAGCCGCGAAGGGCGCGCCCAGATCAGCATCGGCACCCCGGCCATCAGCACCCCGACGCCGGCCATGGCGCCGATGCCGGTATAGGCCAGGCTGGCGTGGAGCATGAACAGGCTGGTGGCGCAAAAGGCGATGGGGGTCAGGGGATAAAGCGGCACCCGGAAGCCGCCTTCCGGGGGCGGATGGCGGCGGCGCAAGACCATCACGGCAAGACCGATGAGGAACAAAAACCCCCAGAACACCGGCGCGGTGAATTCGACCATGGTGGTGAAGCCGCCCCTGGTGGCGGCGCCGAGCAAAACCAGGGCGAGCGCAATGGCGCCCTGGACCAGAAGTGCTGCCACCGGGGTCATGGTGCGGTCATCCCAGCGCCCGAGATAGCCCAGCGCGGGAAAATCCCGTCCCAGGGCATAGTTGGTCCTGGCCCCGGTGAAGATGGTGGCGTTCAGCGTGCTGAGCGCGGCGATGATGATGATCAAACCCAGCGCCAGCGCGCCCCAATCGCCCAGCAGGACGGCCATGAGATCAACCGCCACCGCCTTGGAGCCGCGCATGGCCTCGAGGCCAAGGGTGGCGAGCAGCGCGCCATTGAACAACAGATAAAGAATGGTGATGGTGCCGATGCCGATCAGCAGGACCCGGATCATGTTGCGGCGCCCACCACCGAGCTCGGCGGAAAGATAGGCG
>CBDUSV010000283.1:0-4234 GCA_965369885.1 uncultured bacterium | reverse complement strand
CACACCGAATTGTGAAAGTGGGTACTCGACCGGTCATGATCCCTGGGCCGCCAGCGCCATAACCCCTTATGAATACACACCCTAGGAAGATGGACGGGCGGGTGCTGCTCGTCGGCTGCGGAAAGATGGGCGGCGCCTTGCTGGCGGGCTGGATCGACCGCGGCATCGACGCCGCCTCGATCACCGTGATCGAGCCCAACCCGGTCTTCGCCTCCGCCATCCGTGACCAATATGGCATCGCGGTCAAGGGCGGCCCCGATGAGTTGCCCGCGGGCTTATCCCCCGCCGCCGTCACCGTCTTCGCCGTCAAGCCCCAGGACCTGGACAAGGTGGCGCCGGCCTATCGCGTGCCCGACGGCGCCGACACCGTGTTCCTGACCATCGCCGCCGGGCGCACCATGGCGTCCCTGGTGCCGGGCCTGGGCTCCGATGCCGCGGTGGTCCGCGCCATGCCCAATCTGCCGGCGGCGGTGCGCCGCGGCATCACCGTGCTGGTCGCCAACCACAACGTCACCGCCGAACAACGGGTGCGCGCCCAGGACCTGCTCGATGCGGTCGGTGACGTCGCCTGGGTCGATGACGAGGGGCTGCTCGACGCGGTGACGGCGCTGTCGGGCAGCGGCCCGGCCTATGTGTTTTTGATGATCGAATGCATGGCCGAGGCCGGCGTGGCGGCGGGCCTTAGCCTCGAGCTCGCCACGACCCTGGCGCGGGCCACGGTGATCGGCGCCGCCGAGCTCACCCGGCAATCGCCGCAGACCGCCGAGACCCTGCGCCAGAACGTGACCAGCCCCGGCGGCACCACCGCCGCCGCGCTCGAGGTGTTGATGGCGTCCCGAGGCCTTGGCCCCTTGATGACCGAGGCGGTGGCGGCGGCGACCAAGCGATCACGCGAACTGGCGAAATAGGGCTTAAAGGGCCGAATTCCATGGTTGAAAAGCAATATGTCCAGCCCGACACCACATCAAAGCCGTTCGGCGTCTGGACCCCGGCGGTGGTGGTCGAACCGGGCCGACTGATGTTTGTTTCCGGCATCACTTCGCGGGATTCCGACGGCGAGGTCTTCGGCGTCGGCGACATCCGCGCCCAGACCCGCCAGGTGCTGGAAAATCTGCGCGCCACCCTCAGGGCCGCCGGCGGCGATCTGGCCGATGTGGTCTCGGTCACGGTTCACATCAAAGACATGAATGACTTCGACGCCATCCATGAGGTCCGGCGCGAATTTTTCCCCCAATCCCCGCCGTCCTCGACCATGGTCGAGGTCTCGCGCATGGTCGATGAACGCTCCTTGATCGAGATTACCGCCATCGCGGTTCTGCCCTGAGCGCGGGTTTGCGGGGGAGCTTATTCCCCGCGCTTTTTGAACAACAACGACAAAGCGGGGGTTTTCTTGCGGTAGGCCTTGATGAGATCAAAGCCGTATTCGCCCATCGCCCTTGCCAGATTGGACCGGTTGAACCACTGCAGATGTTCCGGCGGCGACAGATCGCCCCAGGCCAGAACGTCGCTGGGCACGGTTGGGTGGCCGGAATCCGGTGTCGCCATATAGACCACCGTGCCGGGCTGAGACAGGGCGCCGATCATGCCCAGGCAGTCATGGACGCCGGCGATATGCTCGAGCATTTCCGACGTGAACATGAAGTCGAAACGGATATCCCGCCGTCTCATGTCGTCGAAGTTTTCGCAATAAAATGTACAGCCTGGGAAGCTCCGCCGCGCGAATTCGATGGAATTGGCGCTGATGTCGACGCCATGGGAATCGGCGCCCAAGCGCCGGAAGGCATCGGCCATCACGCCGCCGCCGCAACCGATATCGAGGGCCTTCTTGCCACGGATATAGCGAAAAAATCGAAATGATTTGATGAAGGCCCGGCGCTTGCGTGATTTCAATTTCGGGTAATAGTCAGCGGTGGCGCCGCGGTAATCCGTTGCGTAATAGCGCGTCAACTCATCCGCCGTCGGGTAGGGATGAACAAACAGAAAGCCGCAGTCGCCACATTCGAAAATCTGGTGATCTTTTTTCGTTCCAATCCGGTGGCTCTCGGCCCTGCAAGCCGGGCACATGGCCGAATTGGCTGTTTCCTCCGTCATCAAATTCCCTTCCACGCTGTCCAGGCTGTTTTGCGTGACTGTTTTTGTTACAGGGGCAGGCGCAGCCGGGCGCGCAGACCGCCGGCCGGCGATTGGTCCAGGGTGATGGTGCCGCCGTGGCTCAGCATGACGTCCCGGGCGATGGTCAGGCCAAGGCCGACGCCGCCGGTCTCCAGGTTGCGCGAATCGTCGAGGCGGTGAAACGCCTGGAACACCTGCGCGCGCTGGTCAAGGGGGATGCCCGGCCCATCATCATCGACGGTGACCTCGATACTGGTGCCGACGCGCTCGGCTGAGACCACTACCTCGTTGCCGTGGCGGATGGCGTTGTTGACCAGATTGGTCAGGCAACGTTTGAAGGCGGCGGGCCGGAGCGGCACCGTCATGGCGCCGTTGGCCTCGATGCGGATGTTGTTGCCGGCGCGCCGGGCTGAATTGGCGACATCGTGCAACAGGCCGTCGAGATCGGTCGGCACCATGTCCTCGGTTCCCTCGCCGCGGGCGAATTCGAGATAGCCCTCGACCATTTTTTCCATTTCCTCCACATCGGCCTTCAGTTCCGCCGCCTCCGTGGTGTCGCCGAGCATGGCGATCTGCAGCTTCATGCGGGTCAGCGGCGTGCGCAAATCATGGGAAACCCCCGCCAGCATCTCGGTGCGCTGGCTGATCTGGCGGCGGATGCGTTCGCGCATGATGTTGAAGGCGGTGGCCGCCTGGCGGACCTCGATGGCGCCCTGGGGCTTGAAGTTCGGCACGTCCCGTCCCTTGCCGAAATTGTCGGCGGCGCTGGCGAGGCGGCGGATCGGGCGCACCTGATTGCGCATGAAGATCATGGCGACGGCGAACAGGATCAGAGACGATCCCACCATCCACATGACGAAGATGTAGGTGGTCGAGGAAAACAACCGCTTGCGCGAAACCATGATATCGAGCACCCCGCCGGGCAGCTGGATCTTGATCTTGACATCGCGGTCAAAGCTTAAGGAGTCGATGTGATAGGGGCGGCGAACCCGGGCGTCGAGGGCGCGGGACAGCATGCGGTCGAGGCGCCCGCCCGCCGCCGGCGGCTTGACGTTGGGCAGGATCGCACCGTCCTTGAGGGTGATGCGCAAGTTGGTATTATCCCGGGCCATGGCGATGACGGCTTGGCGGTTCCTGGGCCCGGGAAATTCGCCGAGGGAGCTGATGACGGTGGCGATGTCACCGGCAACGCCGAGGGCGAGGCGCCTCGCAACCCGCTCCCAGTGCCCCTCATAGAAGATATAGGCCGAGATCACCTGCAACAGGATCAGCGGCATGACGATGATCAGCACAGAGCGTCCGAAAAGGGTTTGTGGCAGCAGGCGTTTCAGCACTTTGGCCTTACCTTATGAGGGCTGGCATGAGGACTGGCCCTAATCCGGGTCCGGTCTGAGCACATAGCCCTTGCCGCGCACCGTCTGGAGATACCGCGGCAGCTTGGGGTCCGGTTCGATCTTACGGCGCAAGCGCGTCACTTGCACATCGACACTGCGTACATTGGCACAGGCCGGGCTTTCACGCATCAACCTCTCGCGGGTCAGGGTCTCGCCGGAGTTGCGCGCCAGCGCCTTCAACAGGCTGGCCTCGGTCGAGGTCAGCCGGACCGGCCCGTCATCGCGCCTGAGCTCTTCGCGTTCAAGATCGAATGAACAGCCGCCGAGACGGACCAGCTTGGGCGCATCGGTGGGCGGCGGCACCCGGGACAAAATGGTGCGGATGCGCAGCACCAATTCGCGGGGCTCGAACGGCTTGGGCAGATAATCGTCGGCGCCGCGCTCAAGACCGGCAATGCGGTCCTCGGGCTCGCCCATGGCGGTCAGCAGCAGGATCGGGACCCGGCTTTCGGCCCTGAGCGAGCGGGTCAGATCAAGGCCGGTTTCCCCCGGCATCATGACATCCAAGACGATGAGGTCGAACGCCAGGCTTTCGAGATGGGCCCGGGCGTGCACCGCGTCCTCGGCGGTGGTGACGCGAAAGTCGTTCTCGGAAAGATACTTGCGCAGCAGATCGCGCAGGCGCCGGTCGTCGTCAACAACCAAGATATGCGGCAGATCCGCCGTCATGGGTCTAGACCGTTTCGCGGTCGTGCTCGGCGCGGGCCGGGCGCTGCAACAAATGCCGG
>CBDUSV010000282.1:0-4236 GCA_965369885.1 uncultured bacterium | reverse complement strand
GGTCATCAGGCCCGGCTCGACCAGGGCGAGATCGATGGGGGCCTGGGTCAGGGTCTCGAATTCATACATATCGCGGCCATCGGCGCCGGTGGCGCCGCTTTGGCGCACCGTGATCAGGTTTTCGATGCGGATGCCATAGGCCCCGGCCTTGTAGTAGCCGGGCTCGTTGGAGATCACCATGCCGGGCTCGAGGCCCACCGAATTGGCGACCTTGGAAATGCGCTGTGGCCCTTCATGGACGTTGAGATAGGCGCCGACGCCATGGCCGGTGCCGTGGTCGTAATCGAGCCCGACCCGCCACAGCGCCAGGCGCGCCAGGGAATCCAACTGCGATCCCGAGGTGCCCTTGGGAAAGCATGCGCTGGCGAGCGTTATATGACCCTTGAGCACCCGGGTGAAATTCTCGCGTTGTTCATCGCTGGGCGCCAGGCCGGCGCCGTCGCCGATGAAAACGGTGCGGGTGACATCGGTGGTGCCGTCAAGATACTGCACGCCTGAATCCACCAGATAGATATCGCCCGGGGCGAGCTCGCGGTTGGTGTCCTGATTGACCCGGTAGTGGACGATGGCGCCATTGGCGCCGGCCCCGGAAATGGTGGGAAAGCTGAGGCCGCGGTAATTCTCACCTTCGCTTCGAAACTCCTCGACCTTGGCCGCCGCCGCCATCTCGGTGACCCCGCCCTTAGGCGCCGTCGCCGCAATCCAGGCGAGATAGCGCGTCAGCGCCACGCCGTCGCGGAGATGGGCCCGGCGGATGCCGTCAAGCTCGACGGAGTTCTTACAAGCCTTGGGCATGACACAGGGATCGCTGCCCTTGCGGATCCTGGCGCCGGCGGCCTCGAGACGCTGGAACACCCTTACCGGGGCGGTGGCCGCATCGGCCAGCACCGTGCGGCCCTTGGCGCCGAGCCGGTCCAGCGCCGCCGCGAAATCATCCTCACCCGCCACCGAGACATCTTTGCCCAGAGCTTCGCTGACCCCAGGCGTCAGTTTGCGCCGGTCGGTGAAGAGTTCGACCGTGCCGTCGCGATTGAGCACGGCAAAGGCCTGCACCAACGGCGCATAGGCGACGTCGCCACCGCGAATATTGAGCAGCCAGGCGATGGAATCGGCCAGCGTGAGCACCGCCGCATCGATGCCGTCGGCCGCCATCTGACCCGACAGCCGGGTGCGCTTTTGCGCCGAGGTCTCGCCGCTAAAGCGGTCATCCAGCATCCGGATCGGAGAAATCGGCGCCGGCGCCCGCGACGTCCAGATGCCGTCGACCGGATTGGCCGAACATGGCACCAGCTCCCCTCCCGCCTTGTCACAGGCTTCGCTGAACTTTTCGACCTCGCCCAGGGTGTGCAACCAGGGGTCATAGCCCAGCCTTTGGCCCGGGCCCAGATTGGCCCCGATCCACTGTTCAGCCGGGCTGGTGGTGACATGATGGATGGCGAAATTGGCCGCATCGATCTGGCCCTTGGCCTGCAACTGGTAGCGCCCGTCGACGAACAAGGCGGCGGTCTCGGCGAGAATCACCGCGAAGCCCGCGGTGCCGCTGAAGCCGGTGATCCAGGTCAGCCGGCGGGCGTATTGGGGCACGTATTCACCATTGTGCTCGTCGCGGCGCGGGACCAACATACCGTCGAGCTTCTGGCGCCGGAGCGCCTTGCGCAAGGCGGCCAAGCGCTCCGACAAGACATCCGGCGAGGGTCTATCAGGGGCCGGCCACGCCGCCGCCATCTCCGCCTTCAAGGCTAAAAGCTGTTCTGAGAGGTCCGCCCCCGGGTCCTGGGCCACCAGCTCCAACCAGGCGGAGGGATCCCCCCCTTGCGGGGCCGCCAGCACACCGGCGATAAGCTCGCGCACGGCGGCGCTGTTAAGCCCCGGAAACGCCAGGCGCGCGGCCGCGCCCTTGAGCAGACGGTCAAGCGCCTGGTCGCCCCGATAGGCCGAATTGTCGCTGGCGACGAACACCATGGATTCCTTTTTTCAGCTTGGCTCCGGCCATCAATAGGCGCGCCGCCCAATTGAGGCAAGGGCCAAAAACCAGGCCAAAACAGCACCTCCGCCGCCAAGGCCGGGGCTGGGGGCGGGAAGCCATGCACCGGCTGCAAGGCTGCCCAGTGGGAATCGAAATTGTCCCGGTTTCCGGGGATCCTATCTATATAAAAGGCCTTGGAATCGGCGAAAATTGCGGCATATGGAGGGTAAAATACCATTCCCTGCCATGTTGGTCCGCAAGAAGCCAAATAGGCCACCACACGCGTAAAGGAAAGGAAACCCCACATGGTTCGTAACAATCTCGACAATTCCCCCCTTGGCGAGCTGCCCTATGCGAACGGCGCCAAGCTTATCACCGATTTTCTGGACTTCTTCAGCCACACCCTGCCCGAGATGGTGGACCAAGGCCTGGCCAGCCGGGCGCTTTATGAAACCCTGGAGATGATGGACAATTCGGCCCTCGAGCAAGCGGGCATCTCGCGTACGGAGATCCCGGCCTATGTCGCCGCCAAGATAGGCTATCTCCCCGCCAACGGTCACCGGTTGCAAGGTGAGTTCGACCTGGAAGCCGCCAACGACGACCGCGAGATCGCGGCCTGAATAGGTTTCCGGCACATCGCGGCCGAGTGCCGCGAGAACAAAACGACGCTCACCCCAGAGCGCCGTTGTTGTATCCGCCCCCCTTCAACGCCCCCGGCGTGCACATATTAAAGTCGACCAGCCATCAAGGCGGATGCGCTCAACCAGCCTCAATCCCTGGCACCGGTAGGCGGCGACAAGGGCAGCTTCCTGACCCCGGAGCAACCCCGACAGGATGACAGTGCCACCCCGCGCCAGATGACGGGCAATGGCGGGCGCCAGCGCGATCAAGGGCCGGGCCAGGATGTTCGCCACGATCAGGTCATAGGGCGCCGCACGGCGAAGTCCCAAGGCGGCGAAGCCGTCACTTTTGTAAACCCGCACCCAATGGCTAAGACCGTTGGCGCGGACATTGGCTTTGGCCGTGCTCACCGCCCAAACATCGATGTCGGCGGCCACCACCGGGATTCTTAAAGCCGCCGCCATGGCCAGGGATAGAATCCCCGAACCGCAGCCAAGATCGAGCCCGTTGCGAAAGCGCCGGCGCCGCGCCAAGCGGTCGATGGCCAAAAGGCACCCCCGGGTGGTCTCGTGGGTGCCGGAGCCGAACGCCGGGCCGGCATCGAGGGTGAGGCGGACGCCACCGCCCGGCCCCCCACTGCCACGCCCACTGCCACGCCCACTGCCGCCATCATGGCTGCGGGCGATGAAGAAACGGCCGGCCTGGACCGGAGGGAATTGCGCCCGGTTGAGCGCCAGCCAATCGCGCTCGGCCAAGATCTCTTCGGCCACGGTTGGGGCTTCGATGCCATTGGCCGATGCCGCCGCCGCCAGGGCCCGGTCAAGCCCGTCCCGGTCCGGACGCTGGCGAAACAGGGCCTGAAGGCGCCAGGCGCCGGGCGCCACTTCAAAGCGGCTCACCGCCTCGGCGAATTCGCCCAACGCCTGTTCGAACGCCAGCGCCGCCGGCAGCGGCGCCACCAGCGAGATTTGCCATAGCTTTGGCGCGCTGGGTTTCACTTGTTGTGCGATTTCACTTGAAGCCCACTTGAAGACAAGGGGCGGCGGCCAAATCAGGCGGGTTTGACAAAGCTGTCCATCACCTTCTTGGAGCCGGCCTTCTCGAACGCGATCTCCAATTTGTCCATATCCACATCGACGACCAAGCCGTAACCGAATTTCTGGTGGAACACCCGGTCGCCGATGCTGATGGTACTGACTTGCTTGGCGTCCTCGGCCGGCATGGCGGCGGCGGTGGAACGCTGGGCGCGCCCGGCCCGCGCCCGGCCGGCCCGATGAGCCCCGCCATGGAGGCCGAGATTGCTGTGGCGCTCGACATGTTCATCGGGCAGTTCGTCGACGAAGCGTGACGGGATGGCGCTTTGCCACTGATTGAACAGCCGCCGGTTGGCGGCAAAGCTGATATGGACCTGCTTGCGCCCCCTTGTCATGCCGACATAGGCGAGGCGGCGCTCTTCCTCCAGGCCCTTTTGGCCGCTTTCGTCCAGGGCGCGCTGATGGGGGAACAGGCCCTCTTCCCAGCCGGGCAGGAACACGATGTCGAATTCCAGCCCCTTGGCGGCATGAAGCGTCATCAGGCTGACGGCCTCACTGTCGGTGGATTGGTCGTGCTCCATCACCAGGCTGACATGTTCGAGAAATTCGCCCAGG
>CBDUSV010000281.1:0-4250 GCA_965369885.1 uncultured bacterium | reverse complement strand
TCCCGTCCTCAACACCAAGGCCATCGGCGTCCGCTTCGCCGAGATGTGCGTCACCCTGGGCCTCAGCCACAGTAAGGTGGCCTATCCTTTCACCCCCATGAGCACCCAGGACTTCACCCAGCCCGCATACCCCAAGGATTGAACCGCGCGGCCTTGGCGTGCACGTCTCACTCCGCCGCTTGGGTTTCCGGGCGCATGAGGCCGATGCGTTCGTTGATGACGTCGAGCTCGATCACCGGTTTCTGTTTGCCGGCGGCGGTTACGCCCATGGGGGTGCCGCCTTTCTCGACGATGTCGATCTGCTTTAACAGCAATTGGCGAAGGGCGACGACGCCGGTGTCGCCGACGCCGAGATATTCCTTGCTGCGGTCCATGATCGGGCCCTGGGTCTCCCACGCCATGAAGTCCTGGGCGGCGACCATGCCCATGTCATAGCCGCCCTCGCATTGGCGGAAATCGACGTAGTCCACCGGCGCCGCTTCATCGGCGGGGGCGTGGTCGGTGTCATTGGGCTCGAAATTGGCCACCACCACCTGGGTGTGGGTATCGTCTATCGGGATGCGGAACTGAAGATTGTGGCGGTGCAGCCCGGTCTTCCTGTCATGGCTGACATGGCGCAGCGTGTTGGGGAACAGCAGCGGATGCTGGTCGGTCTGGGGTGCGCCGCCCGCCTTGGTCGGCGGTGTGGTGCGGCGTTTCATGATGCCGTGCTCGAAGGTGATGAATTTGTGCTCTTCCCCGTAATGGTCGAGCATTGGGGCAAGATGGGCGGTGTTGCCGTGCAGCCAATAAAGATGTGACGGGTCGACCGAGTTCTCCATGCATTGCAGCCAGTTGCAGTTGAGCTTAACGAAGGACACGATCCAGCGCCTGCCATGTTCCCAGGCCAGCACGTCCCAGCGCGGCAGGGCCGGGATCGGATCCGGCCCCATATAGGTGAAGACCATGCCGCCAAGGGTTTCCACCGGATAGGCGGCGATGCGGGTTTCGTCCTTGATGGGCGAATCTTCGGGCTCGGCCGGGGTGTCGATGCAACAGCCCCCGGCGTCGAACTTCCAGCCGTGATAGGCACAGCGGATACCCTGGTCATCGACGATGCCATAGGCAAGGGACGCCAGGCGATGGGGGCAGCGCTCATCCACCAGGCCAAGTTTGCCGGTGGTGTCGCGGTAGAGCACCAGGTCCTCGCCGAGGATACGGACGGCCTTGACCGGCTTTTCGGCGGTCACTTCTGCCATCGGGCATATGGGCTGCCAGTAGCGGCGCAACAAATCTCCCGCCGGGGTGCCTGGCTCGATCCGTGTCATGCGTTGGTTTTCTTCTGGGGAAACCATATCTTCATCCTCCTCTCTATGGGTCTGGTTCCGTAGCGTCCAAACTGGTTGATCCCCCCTAGTATAGGTCTAAGCGCCGCCTCAGGGGCACACCACCGTCGAGGCCGCGCGGCCGGCCAGGCCAATCCTCAGGGACAGTCGATCCGCATCGCCGTGCCGCCCGGACCGGACCAGGCGATCCGGCAGCTGATGCCGTCCTTGAGGGCGCTGCGCACCTTGCGGCCGCGAACCCGCTTGCCGCCAATCGTCACCCGGGACCGCCGGGGATGAAGGACGGTGGTCGCCTTGGAACCGTCGGCGCGGGTCAGCATCAGCTTCCGCATGCCGCGGCGCATCCGCTTTTTGCCCGTAATCGTCGCCTTGAAGGCTTTTTTGGGTTTTGCCTTGACCAGGGTCGGGCGGGTCTTGATCGCCCATTGGGCGCGCTCCACCGCCGCCTTCGGGAAGGCATAGAGCTTGGCGATGCGGGCCTGGAGATCGGCGCCGCTCATCGGCTCGATCTTGACCCGGGCGCCTTTCGCCTCCTTGATGAATTCGGGATCCTTCATGGCCTTCATGAAGGCCTTGCGCAGCGCCGCCACCCGCGGCGCGGGCACCCCGGGCGGCAGGACGTAGATGCGCGAGGTCTTTTGCCGCGAGAAGATGAGCTGCAGCGCCTGCTTGTCCACCGGATCGGAGACCATGTCCTTGAGATTGTCATAGCGCAGGATGGCCTTGACCTTGCCGGTGGCGATGATGCCTGGATATGACCGTTCGAAGGACGATCCCTTGACGTAGCGGCCCATATGGATGCCGGCCATGCCGTCGATCTCGCCGCGCTTCATGGCGAGCACGACGTCCAGCATGTTGGGATATTCGGCGACCACGACGATTTTACCACCTGTCAGGCGGCCGGCCTTGGTGAGCATGTTGTTGGCCACGACGGCAAATGTTTCGGAGTTGCCCCTCGACGTGCCGACGCGGATCGCGCCTTTTTTGTTGATATCCTTCAGCGACGTGAAGCCCGACTTGTGCCAAGCGATCATGTGGGTGTCGCCGCCATTGACGTTGCCGATGAAGCTCATCTTGGTAACGTCGTAGACCGTTTTGCGGTGGCCGATCAGCGGGTGTGTCGGCATGTCACGGCCGACGATGCCGATCACGGTGCCGTCGCGTTTCGACTTGGTGTAGAGGTGATTGGCCATGTCGATGCCGCCGTTGGGCGTAATGGCATCATTGGCGATGCCGGGTTTGCCCGGAATGTATTTATGCATGAAGCGCGAAACCACCTCCGCCGTGCGGGCATAGCCGCCGCGGTTGAAACCGCTCAGCCAAGTAATTTTCTTACCCTTGTAAAAGGCGGCGACGTCGGCGTCGGCCGCAAGCGCGGGCGCTGCCGTGCTTATCGCCAGGATGATCGCTAGAACGGCCGCCAGGCCCGCGGCACTCCATAGGGGTCTCGAAGGTTGTGTCTGTGTCATGGGGTTCATTGGGTCTCCCTTTCTGTACCGGCCGGCCCTGGCCTTGCCTCAAAATCTTCGCGCAAGCCTAATGCTTCCGCCAGAAGATAACAATCAGCGTCAAACCTCAGAAAAGCGCTATTTCTTGTACGTTACGGTCACGCTCTTCTGGTCCTTGTTCCACGCGACGGTGCCTTTGACACCGGGGGTGTACTTCAAAATCCAAAGACCGCCACCGGGTTCATTCGAGGTGGCATAGACCAGCCCGTTTTCATGCACGAAAAGGTCATCCGCGGTGGAATGCTTCAACCCGCCGCGCACGAATGGGGGCGGCACGAAAGACCCAACGGCCTTTGGCGCATGGGGGTCGGAAATATCGATGGCCCAGAAACCCGACTGCTGCCAGGCACTGAAAACGATATTTCCCTTGATCATGCGGTCCACGTCGTGAATGCCGAAGTCGCGCCCCGGCCGGTCCGGCGGACAATATTTATTCATCGGCAGCCGGAAGGTCGAAAGCTGCTGGGGGTTGGCTTCATTGCGAACATCAAGGATGCGCATATATCCCCAAGGGCAGAAATGGTTGATTTCATCGGTTGCGACAATAAGCTTCGGCCGCCCGCCATCCTTCGGCACGACAACCCCGATACTGTGCGAGTTGCCCTGTTCCGGCGGCGTCCATTTGATCTGGCTGAGCATCTTCGGCTTGGTGATGTCACTGATGTCGAGAATGATGACACCCTGATCGCGATAGGACAGGTAAGCCCGGTCCTTGTAGGTCGTGATGTCATGAAGCCAGACCAGGATCTTCGGCAATCCAATACGGCCGCCGCGATCGGAACGAGCCCAGTTTTTCGGACGCTTTTCACCGCCGGCGCTATGTTGGCCGGGATAGTGCCAACGCCCAACCTCCTTGGGCTTGGCCGGGTCGCTGATGTCGACGATCTGCAGAATATTGCCGAAATAGCCTTCCTTCGATGTGGCCAGGAAGGCGTAGTTGCGGCCCTTGCCGGACTTGTGAAGCCACATGCCGTGGACACCGAGCCGCCGGCGGCCGGGCGTGTCGGAACGGAAATAAGACAGCAACTTTGGCGCCGCCGGATTGCTCACATCAAACAGGCGGATACCCGAATTGTATTTCTTGGGGCGCTTCCGCCGGTCGCGGACACGCAGGCGCTCCTGGTTCACAACCAAAATGTTGTCGATCACATCAACGTACTGATTGTGCTCGGTCGGCCCGTTATTGATGCGCGAAACAACTTTCGGATTTTTGGGATCACTAACATCGGTAATGGTGACGCCGTTGTTTCTACCGTCCGTGGGCGGCGGGTTGGACGCCGTGTAAGCGTATTTTCCGTCCTTGCTAACCCGGATTTCGGTTGGCCGATCCCATCCGTCCAGGTCGGTGTAGCTAAGAATCGTGAAATTCTCGATCGTCCCATAGCCGGGCTGGAATTGCTTGGAACCGCCCAGGAAG
>CBDUSV010000280.1:0-4265 GCA_965369885.1 uncultured bacterium | reverse complement strand
ATCGCGTGTTGAAGGCCGTGATGTTGGCTGCCGGGATCGGGTCGCGCCTAGAGCGTGGCGCCAATCCGCCGCCCAAGGTCATGCTCGGTTTCGCCGGTAAGAGCCTGTTACAGCGCCATGTGGAGATCCTCCGCCATCTCGGGGTCGACGAGCTGGTGGTGGTCACCGGTTACCGCGCCGAGGCCATCCAACGGGGCATCCACGAGGCCGGCGCCGATGGCTATGTCCGCACCATCCACAATCCGGACTTTGTCCGTGGCACTCTCTTGAGCCTGTGGACCGCGCGCAAGGAACTGATGTCGGGCGCCGACATCATCTACATGGATGCCGATGTGCTCTATGACCATCGCCTGATGGCGGCGCTCTTGGACTCCGCCCATGGCAACTGTCTTCTGATGGACTGCAATGACGCCCCGGGCGAGGACCCGGTGAAACTCTGCATCCGTGACGGCGCCATCGTCGATTTCTCCAAGACGCCACGCACAAATCACGAATATTGGGGGGAATGGCCTGGTTTTCTGCGCCTGACACCGGATGGCGCGCGGCGCGTGGTCACCGCCATGAGCCATCACGTCGATTCCGGCCGCCTCGATGAAGTCGTCGAGGAAGCCTTCCGCGATGTGGTGTTGAGCACGTCCGCCACCGATGGCTTCGGCGTCGAGGACATAACCGGTCTGCCCTGGATCGAGATCGATTTTCCCGACGACCTGGTCAGGGCGCGCCGCGAAGTGCTGCCGGCGCTGGCGCGGTTGGATCCCTCGAGGGCACGAGCCGGATGACCGGGCCGCCGTGGGATCAACGCCTGGCGCGGTGGCTGGTCAGGCCGCTGGCGCGCACGCCGATCCACCCCAACGCCTTGACCGTGTTGAGCCTGGTTGTCGGCTTGGCGGCGGCGGCTTTGTTTGCTTCGGGCGATGCGGTTTACGCCAATTGGGGGGCGGTGGCGTTCATGACCGCGGCGTTCATGGACCACACCGACGGCGAATTGGCCCGCATGACCGGCAAGACCAGCCGCTTCGGCCATTATTTCGATCTGGTGTGCGCCGCCATCACCTACACCGCGCTGTTTACCGGTATCGGCCTTGGCCTGGCCCAGGGCGCCATGGGACGCGATGCGGCGGTGATGGGGATGATCGCCGGGGTCAGCGTCGCCACCATCTTCACCGCCCGGTTCTTCCTCGAAGAGCGCTTCGGCGGCGAGATCGCCCACCAGCCCAACTTCGCCGGCTTCGAGACCGAAGACGTGCTCTATTTGATCGGCCCGATCACCTGGTTGGGCGGGCTCGAACCCTTCCTCACCGCCGCCTCCATCGGCGCGCCGGCGTTCCTTTTGGTGGTGTTCTGGCAGATCGGCAGGTTGCTGCTGGCCCAGGGAAAAGACCAGCCATGAGAGGGCCCGCCACATGACCGCCTTGGTCACCGGCGCCACCGGCTTCGTCGGCTCGGCGGTGGTGCGCCATCTCATCGATCACGGCTGGCGGACCCGCGCCCTGGTGCGCCCCAAGGGCAACCGGAGCAATCTTGACGGCTTGGATGTGGAGATCGCGGAAGGCGATCTGCTTGACGCTTCGTCCCTCGGCCGCGCCCTTGACGGCTGCGAGGTCCTGTTTCACGTCGCCGCCAATTACCGTTTGTGGGTGCCCGATCCCGAAAGCATCTATCGGGTCAATGTGGAGGGCACCAAAAGCCTGATGGAAGCGGCCTTGGCCGCCGGCGTCGGGCGCATCGTCTATACCAGTTCCGTCGCCACCTTGGGGCTCAATGGCGACGGCTCGCCCGCCGATGAGGACACCCCGGTCGGCCTTGAAGACATGATCGGCCATTACAAGCGCTCAAAGTTCCTCGCCGAGGAGGTGGTGCGCGCCATGGTCGCGGATCGGGATTTGCCGGCGGTGATTGTCAACCCGTCGACACCTGCCGGCCCCCGGGATGTCCGTCCCACGCCGACCGGGCGGATGATCGTCGAAGCCGCCTCGGGGCGGATCCCAGCCTTCGTGCAAACCGGGCTCAACATCGTCCATGTCGACGATGTCGCCGCCGGCCACCTGGCCGCCCATGACCGGGGCGTGATCGGCGAACGCTATATCCTAGGCGGCGAGAATTTCAGCCTCGAGGACATCCTCGGGCGCATCGCGGCGCTTTGCGGCCGCCGGGCGCCCACCATCAAGCTGCCGCACAATCTGGTGCTGCCGGTGGCCCATGTGGCCGAGGCCTGGGCGCGGCTGGTGGGCGGGGCCGAGCCTTTTGTCACCGTCGATGGCGTGCGCCTCGCCAGGAAGTGGATGTTCTTCACCAGCGCCAAGGCGAAACGCGATCTCGGTTATGCGCCGCTCGCCACCGAAGACGCCCTTGGCGATGCGGTCGAATGGTTCGCCGCCAATGGCTATCTCGGCTGATTCCCGTCCGCGCCCTCGCCCTCGTTTTGCGGCGCCAGGGATGAATAGCGCCAGCCCAAGGCGAAGCCCCACCCGATCCAGACAACCTCCCGAAGCCGCCTGATCAGCGCCACCGCCAGGCCGAGCGCTGGTTGGCCGGTGATGGCGCCGCACAGCAGAAGGAACGCGCCCTCCTGGGCGCCGATGCTGGCGGGAATGAAGAAGGTGGCGGCGCGCACCAGCTGTGCCCCGGCCTCGATGATCCAGGCCTCGGCGATGGTGACCGGGTGGCCCAGGAACCACAGGGTGGCGTAAAGCTCCGCCGTTCCCATCATCCAGTTCAAGAGCGCCAGCGCGAATGCGGCGGCGAAGCGCCTACGGTGGCCGGCATAGAAGTTGATCAGGCGGTCTTCCAACTCATGGATGTGGCCGAGCACACGGTCGAGCCAGGTGCCAAGGCGGCCGCGGGCGAGCCAGCGCCCGGCGGTAGACGAGATCTTGAAACGCTGGACCAGGAAGAACAGCACGATGCCGACGCCAAGGGCAGCCAAGCCAATCCCGGCGCTGGCGGTGTAGCCCGCCGGCAGCCGCTCAGAGTTCATCATCAGGACGAAACCGACCGCCACGAACACCACCAGGCCCAGCAAATTGGTGGTTCGCGCCAGCACCAGGGACGCCACCGATTCGCCGTAGGCCATGGCGTAATGGCGGTTCAACAACATCGCCTTGACCGGCTCGCCGCCCATTGTGGCAAAGGGCGTGGCGCTGTTGACGGCCTCGCCGACCATGCGCACCTTCCACAAATGCACTCCCCACCTGCCGCCGAAGCCGAGGGTCAGGAAGGTCAGCTGCCATGACAGGCTATCGATCAGGAAGGCCGCGAAATAGATCGCCAGCACCACCGCCAGCCCCCAGCCCAGTTCCCGGCTGTGGGCCCACACCTCCATGACATCGGTCTGGCTGATCACCCAAACCAGCAGGGCGAGGCCAACAAGCAAGTAAATCAGCTTGAAATAATTCATTCCTGATCCCGGCGGAGAAGGCTGCGCCATGGCCGCCGGTTAGTTATTGGGCTTCCATGCCTTGACGCGGCGTTCGGCGGCGGCGACGTTGTCGGGCGTCATGCCGGAGGCCAAGGTGGCGCGAAACCTGGCGGCGGCCTCCCGCGTGCTTCCCTGGGCGTGGCTCATCGCCAGGCTGGCCCACATATAAGCCGCAATCAGATCCTGGGGCACGGCGCGTCCGGTGGCATACATGAAGGCAAGATTGGCCTGGGCCCGGGCATGGGTCTGGTGGGCGGCCTTGGAGTACCAGATCAGCGCCTGGATGTCGTTCTTGGCGACACCGCGGCCATTGGCATAGATCAGGCCGAGATTGAACTGGGCGGCGCTGTCGCCTTGTTCCGCCAGGGGGGTGAATTCACGCACCGCGGTGGTCCAGGCACCCTTGTTGGCGGCCTCGACACCGGCCTTGAAATCGGCCAAGGCAGGGCTGGTAAGACCGGCCATGAGGATGAGGGCCAGAACATGTTTTTTCATCGGCCGTATTCTGCCCGCCCAACGGCCCAAGCACAATATCAGAGGTCAAGTTTCGCCACGAAGGCGGACAAGGTGTCCTCGGCGGCCTTAAGCCGCGTCTGGGCCTTGTCGGTGTTGTCCATCAGCCTTTCGAGGCGGTTTTCCTGGGTGTTGAGCTTTGCCACATAGCGCTTATAGAGGTTGCCGCGGTTGGGCACCCGGCGCATGTTTTCGCGGATGCGCGACTGGTCGCGGACGATCAATTGGCGGTCCTTTTCCAGTTTGGCCAGGCTTTGCTTGTGGCCCTGGATCTGGCGCATCATTTTGGCCATGCGGGCGAAGGCCTGGCGGACGGCGGCACTCAGCCTGGTCT
>CBDUSV010000279.1:0-4271 GCA_965369885.1 uncultured bacterium | reverse complement strand
CACCCCCCATGCGGTCACCGTGCCCGGCGCCATCGATGCCTGGGCGCGCTTGGCCTCCGACCATGGCCGCAAAAGCTTAGGCGAGCTGCTGCAGCCCGCCATCGCCTTCGCCCGGGACGGCTTCGCGGTGTCGTCACGCATCGCGTCCGACTGGTGGTCCGCCGCCGATACCCTCGCCCATGACCCCAATGCGGCGCGCATGTTCCTGGCCGACGGCCAGACCCCCCGGGTCGGCGGCCGCCACCGTTTCCCCGAATTGGCCAAGACCCTGGAGATCATCGCCGCCCAAGGCCGGGACGGCTTTTACACCGGGGCGGTCGCCGAGGACTTGGTCGGTCATCTGCAAAGCCTGGGCGGGCTTCACACCATGGATGATTTCGCCACCGCGGCGGGCGAATATGTCACCCCGATCAAGACCGAATATGCCGGCTTCGAGGTCTATGAATGCCCGCCCAACGGCCAGGGCATGGCGGCGCTGGAGATCCTCAACATCCTGTCCAATTTCGACGTCTCAGGGCTGGACCCGTTGTCGGCGGAACGCTTGCATCTGGAGATCGAGGCGGTGCGCCTGGCCTATCAGGACCGGGACAACCTGCTGGCCGACCCCACCATGGCCGATGTGCCGGTGGATTGGTTGCTGTCGGCGGAGCACGCGGCCGAGCGCGCCCAAGCCATCAGCCGGGACCGCGCCATGGGATCCCTGCCGCCGAGCAGGATGCCCGAGCACGCCGACACGGTTTATCTGTGCGTGGTCGATGGCGACGGCATGGCGGTGAGCCTGATCAATTCCATCTTCAAGGCCTTCGGCAGCGGCATCTGCGGGCCCGAAAGCGGCGTCATCCTGCACAATCGGGGCTCGGGCTTCGTGATCGAGCCGGGCCACCCCAATTGCATCGCCGGCGGCAAGCGGCCGATGCACACCATCATCCCGGGCATGGCGGCCAAGGACGGCCGCGCGGTGATGCCGTTTGGGGTCATGGGCGGCCAGTACCAGGCCACCGGCCACGCCCATTTCCTCACCAATCTGTGGGATTTCGGCCTCGACCTGCAAGAGGCCATCGATCTGCCGCGCCTGTTCCCCTTGGTGGAGAACTATGTGGAGGTCGAAGTCAGCATGCCCATGGAGACCATCCAGGGCCTGGAGAAACTGGGCCACCGCTTCATCGGCGCCGAAAAGCCCATCGGCGGCGGCCAGGCGATCTGGATCGACCACGACAACGGCGTGCTCACCGGCGCCTCGGACCCGCGCAAGGACGGCGCCGCCATCGGATACTGAACCATGACGCCAGATTGATAACGCTTGAATGATAACGCAAGGGGGGGCTAGTCGTTGCGCCTCCCATGACAAAGAGAGAGAACAAAGGGAGAGCATCATGACAGCCACCAGAGCCATCACATCCATCTCAGCCGTTGCCGCCCTCGGTTTCGGTCTCGGCCTTACTTTCGGTCCAAGTGCGCCGGTAAATTCCGCCGAGCTTCCCAAGGCGACCCAGAACATCCTCAAGAAACTCAAGCTCGACGCCTCCATCCTCTCCGGGCTTGACCAGGAGCTCACCATCCCAAAATCCTGGATCGCCAAGGCCAAGAAGGAAGGAAGGGTCAAATATATCGGCACCATCGGCCTCGAGGAATGGTCGTCCTTCGCGGCGCCGTTCAAGGCGCGCTATCCCTTCATCAAGTTCAGCTATATCCGCTCCAACCGGTTCGGCCGGGTCTCCAAGCCCCTGATCGCCTACCGCGAGGGCCGGGTCATCACCGACATCATCGCCGCCATCGGCTCGCAGATTAAGGAATACAAGAGGATCAACGCGCTGTCCGATCTGCGCGACATTCCCAATTTCAAGAACGTGGTGAAGAGCATGCGGGCCAAGGACGGGCTCTGGGTCGGCGAGCGGCTCAAATACTGGTGCATGGCCTACAACACCAAGCTGGTCAAAAAACGCGACCTGCCCAAGACCTGGGACGATCTGGTCACCAACCCGGCCTGGCACAACAAGAATCTCGGCCTCGCCAACCGGCCCAACAACTGGCTTTTGGCGCTGTGGAACGACCAGGGCGAGAAATGGGGCCGCAACTTCATGAAGGGCCTGTTCAGCAAGTCCAATCCCCAGCTGCGCAAGGAGGGCATCCGCGCCATGGTGTCGCTCACCGTCGCCGGCGAGTTCCATGCCTCGATCCCGGCGACGTCGTACCGGGTCGCGACTTACGCCGACAAGGGCGGGCCGGTGTCGTGGCATTGCCCCGAGCCGGCGACGGCGACGATCTCCGAGTTGGTCATCCTCAACAAGAGCCCGGCCCCCTATTCGGCCAAGATCTTCGTCAATTGGTTCCTCTCCAAGGAAGGCCAGGTCACCCAGTACTTCGCCTCGGAGGCCTCGCCGGTGCACAAGGATTTACAAGACAAGGGCCTTTTGCGCTTCGCCGACCAATTGGTCGGCAAGAAGGTGGCGCTGCGCCATCCCCATCTGTTGGAAACCGTCTACCCCAAGGTGCTGACGGCGTGGAACCGCCACTGGCAACAGGGCGGCGGCCCGGGCCTCAAGTCCGGCGGCGGCATGCGCAAGATCACCTCAAGCCTGACCAAGATCAAGCGCGGCGGCCGCCGATTGTTCTTCAAGGTCAAGGGCAAGGAGCACAAGGTCAAGATCTCGCGCTCGCGGTCCCGCATCATCATCAAGGGCCAGGACAGCGACCGCGGCAAGCTCAAGGTCGGCATGAACTGCAAGATCACCTACCCCGGCAACGGCGGCGAGGCGAAGGTGGTTGATTGTAAGTAGGGCTGGTTATGAGAGAGGGGGGGGTGGGAAGCTGCATCCCCCTTGCCATGAAGATGCAATTCAGCCTAAACTCCATTCTTGCCTAGAAAAAGCGCTGGGAAGTGCGCGCTCTGGGCTAAGCAGGGAGGTATTATGACAGGGACTGGCTCGGCGGTGTCGGTGGGTAGCTGTGCCGTAAAATTGTCACGATTTCAACCTAATATTGACTTTTACACGCCTATATTTATTATCCGCGCGCTCTGGATTGCGCGGTAATATAATAGGATGATTTTCCTAAGCGGAAGCTGTGGCAATAGATATAGGAGATGGCCATGATTGAGATCTTAATCTCACTTACAACCGTGTTTGGCTTGGCTGTCTTAATTTTTTTAGGCAGTCATTTCGGTGGCAACGCCGTTGAAGGCAAATTGCGCCGCGGCCTGACCACAACCCATAACGAGGTTATTTCTGTAACGCCCGGCCAGAACGCCAAGGAGGCCGAAGGCCTCCCCAAAATCGAACAATCCTGATCTAAAACAAATCCATGCTGAAGCGGCTTAGAACCTTTCTTCATGATGGGTGGGTAGGCGTACGCGCGGATGCGGCAAAGGCGATCGTATGGGCCTTAATAGGATTGGCGGTGTACGTCTTTGCGTACGTCATTATTGTACCTTTTTGGGATGGAGTTCCGAACGAACTGAAAAAAAATAATGAGTTTGACCCCTCTTTATTGGGGCCGTGGTTGCTTGCCCAGATCATTTTTGAGGCCAAAAATCTTTTCCAACTTCTAATTACGAACCCTTTCTGGGTGGGGCTATGGCTAATAATTTCTAGTGGTGTTTTGATCACCAACAAATTTCGCCGAGATATAATTGCCTTCTTCACAGAGACCGCCAGACGTAAGGACTTACTTGAAAAAACCGGGTTATTTGAATTTTGGCCTAATGCTGATCGAAAGGAGAGGGCGGATCAGTGGAACATCATGTCTGATCGCATTCTTGCGAAACCGCATGCATTTCTTTATATGATTGGCTCTACCGGATGGGAAACTTTCGGTGAAGAATCATCGCCGCTACACAATGCTGTGTTAAAATTTACTGGTGACATCCGGATCATTCTTTTGAACGAGGATTCGCAATATCTACCAAGCCGTGCGGCCAGCGTCATGGTTACCCCGTATGAATACAAGAGACAAATCAGGGATAGCATTAAATATCTCAAATGGCTGCGCAAACGTGGGCATCACGTTGAACTTCACGTTTATGATTCAATACCAAATTGGAAGATGATTTTTACGCCTAAGAGGCTATGGCTTCAGCACTACCACAACGATTATCACGTGGAGGAGTGCCCCGTTAACATCTTTTACAGTACCGAAGACTTACTGGGCCTTTATCATGCCTTTTCCAAGGATTTCAAGCGCATCTGGGATTTGAGTGAACCCGTGGATTTATCTTGAGAAAATTCATATTAGCAATCACTACCGCCGATAGATGTAGGCCGGGGCCGAGGGGG
>CBDUSV010000278.1:0-4275 GCA_965369885.1 uncultured bacterium | reverse complement strand
CGCCGTATAGCGCCCGCCAGATCTCGGTGCGGGCCGCGCCCGGCGCCATCTTGACGAACACCACGGTGCGGATGTTGGTCAGGGGCTCGTGCATGGAAACCCCGGTGAGGCCCTGGATGCCGAGATTGTCGCGCAAATGGGCCATATACATCGGCTCGTAGGCGACGCGCTTGACGACGCTGGATTCGGAAGGCGTCACCTGGGAGATGATCGACGGCAGCACCGGCGTCTTACGCCGGGTGATCGCCGTCACCTCCATGGAGGGGTTGTAGTCCTCCAGCGCGATATAGCCGTGGGATTCGCCGAACGGCGCCTCGGGCTCGAGATATTCGGTGTCGATCAGGCCTTCGATGACGATCTCGGCATCGGCCGGCACCAGAAGGTCCACGGTCTTGGCCTTGACCGCGTTGATCGGCGCACCGACGATGCCGCCGGCCACCGCCAGCTCATCAAGATCGAGATGGAGCTTCTGCGGGCCGACATAGCCCACCGCGGGCGGGCCGCCCAAGACCACGGCGCAGGGCATTTTTTCGCCCCGGGCCTTGTACTTCTCCCAATGATAATAGCCGCCGGCGCCGCCGATGCGGGTCGCCATGCGGATGCCGAGGCGGTTTGACGCCTTCAACCCGCAGCGGTAGGTGCCCATATTGTGGATGCCGGTCTCCGGATCCCGGGTGGTGACGCACGTGGCGGTCAGGTAAGGCGCGCAATCGAAGCCCGGCGTCGAGATCGGCACCGGCAGCGCGTCCAGGCCCTTGCCGGGGCCGTCGAGATCGGCGCCGGTCAGCACCACCTCCTGGCACTGCGCGTCGGCGCTCTCGACCACATTGGGTTCGATCGGATTGGCGATGGCGTGGCCCCAGCGCGCGCCGATGTCCGCCACCGGGACCCCCATGCCGACGCTGTAGATTTGGCGGTTGGCGGCCAGGGCGCCGATCACCACGGGCATGTCGTATGTGCGGCCCTTGGCGTCGGTGACGTTGGTGAAGAGGAACGCCTTGCGCTCGGTCTCGGGAATGCCGCCGCGGAATTGCCAGCGCACCAGCGGGTGCATCTCGGTGTCCTTGTTGACCGGCTGATCGATGGTGCAGAGCAGCCCGGCCTTGTCCAGGGCCTTGATATGCTCCTGGAGGTCGGCGTAGCCCCGCTTGGCAGATGATTTGGATTTGGTGGCCATATTCTGCTCAGTCGTCGTCGCCGTCGTCCTTGAGGGTGCGGATTTCGGTGTTCATCTCCACGTCCGACCGGCGGCGCTGGGCGATGATCTTGCCGGTCTCCCAATATTCGCTTTTGGTCGCGAGCTGGGCCATGTGCTCCAGGTCCTCGTCCCACTCGCCCAGGCTGTAGCCGTACCACGGCGCCTCGGGGGTAAGCTTGGGCATGCCGAGCTCATCCCAGATCTCGGCGGCGTGCTCCATGAATTCGCGCTTGGGCAGCGCCACCGGCGGGAACGGCTCCTTCAGGGTGGCATCGACCAGGATCGCCGAATCCTCGCTATCGATCATGCTGCGGGGGCCGTGGCCTTCATGCTTGTGCTTGAGCATTTCCACATCGCGGTGGGGCTTGGCCCGGTACGACATCGCCCAGAACAGGGCGTTGGTGTCGTCGGGGTCGATGTCGTCATTGACGGCGATGATCCATTTGCCCTCGGACAGGCGGTGCGAGGCGACACCATACATGGCGCGCCAGATCTCGGTGCGCGGCGCATCGCGTTTGAAGGTGACGACGATGAGCTTGTGCAAGGAGGTCAGGGGCTCGTGGGTCGAAACCCCGATCAGGCCCTGGATGCCGAGATTGTCGCGCAGATGGGTAAGCTGCTTGGCCTCGTAGGCCGGCCGCTTGATGACACTGGATTCGGAAGGCGTCACCTGGCTGACCCAGGACGTGATCACCGCACTCTTGCGCCGAGTGATCGCGGTGATGTCCATATAGCCGTTATATTCCATTAAGTTAACGTGGCCGTGGGATTCGCCGAACGGCGCCTCGGGCTCGAGCAATTCGGTGTTGACGAAGCCTTCGATCACCACCTCGGCCTCGGCGGGGACCATCAGATCCACGGTGCGGGCCTTGACCACGTTCAAGGGCACACCCGCCAGGGCGCCGGACACCGGCAGTTCATCCTGGCCCTCGGGCAGTTTCTGCACCGCGGTGAACGACACGATCGGCGGGCAGCCGACGACGATGGCGCAGGGCATCTTCTTCTCGCCGCGCTTCTTCCACTTGACCCAGTGGATATAGCCGCCGGTGTGATGTTCGATCGACGGGTTCATGCCGATGCGGTCCGGCGCCTTCACCTGGCCGCGGTAATTTCCCATGTTCTGGACGCCGGTCTCCGGATCGATGGTGATGTAGTGGGACGACGAGGTATAGGGCGCGTTGTCCCAGCCCGGCGTCGAGATCGGCACCGGAATGTCGTCGAGGCCATGGCCGTTCAATAAATCCTTGCCCTCATAAATGATCTCGTGGCACGGCGCGTCGGCGCTTTCGACCACATTGGGCTCGATCGGGTTGTTCATGGCGCGGATCCAGATATCATTGACCTGGTCGAGATCGCAGCCCAGCCCCAACTGATAGATGGCGCGGTTGCCGGCGAGGCCTCCGACCAGCACCGGGATGTCGTATTTGCGGCCCTTGGAATCGACCACGTTGGTGAACAGCCAGGCCTTGCGGTCGGCTTCCGCGATGCCGCCGCGATACTGCCAGCGCACCAGCGGGTGCATCTCGGTGTCCTTGTTGATCTCGCGGTCGACCTCGATCAGCAGCCCGGCGTCGCGCAATGCATCGATATGTTCGTGCAGATCGCGGTAGCCGCGCGCCGATTTCGCTGATGTGGCCGTTTCTTTGGTTTTGGTCGCCATTGGTAAACCTTTCTCTTCAACTGGGACGCGGTCAGACGTCGTCGCCGCCATCGTCCTTGAGGGTGCGGATTTCGGTGTTCATCTCAACGTCCGATCTGCGGCGCTGAGCGATGATCTTGCCGGTCTCCCAATATTCGCTTTTGGTGGCGAGCTCGGCCATGTGATCCAGATCGTCATTCCACTCGCCCAGGCTATAGCCGTACCACGGCGCCTCGGGGGTGAGCTTGGGCAAACCGAGCTCATCCCAGATCTCGGCGGCACGCTCCATGAATTCGCGCTTGGGCAGCGCTACCGGCGGGAACGGCTCCTTCAGGGTGGCATCGACGAGGAGCGCCGAATCCTCATGATCTATCATGCTGCGGGGGCCATGGGCCTCTTCCTTGTGCTTCAGCATCTCAACATCGCGGTGGGGCTTGGCCCGGTACGACATCGCCCAGAACACCGCATCGGTGTTTTCGGGGTCGATATCGTCATTGACGGCGATGATCAATTTGCCCTCGGAGCGGCGAAACGACGCCATGCCATACATGGCGCGCCAAATCTCGGTGCGCGGCGCATCGCGGGTGAAGGTGAGGATGAGCAGCCGATAGAGACCGGTCAGGCGTTCGTGGGCGGAGACCCCGAGCAGGCCCTGGATGCCGAGATTGTCCTTCAAGTGGGTCATATGGTTGGTCTCAAAGGCCGGCTTGCGGATGACGCTGGATTCGCTGGGCGCCACCTGGCTGATCCACGAGGTGATGATGGCGTCGGAGCGCCTGGTGATGGCGGTGATGTCCATGAAGGCGTTGTATTCGCAAAGATTGACATGGCCGTGGGATTCGCCGAACGGCGCCTCGGGCTCGAGCAGTTCGGTGTTGACATAGCCTTCGATCACCACCTCGGCCTCGGCGGGGACCAGCAAATCCACCGTCCGCGCCTTGACCACGTTCACCGGCTTACCGGCCAGGCCACCTGCGACGCAGAGCTCGTCCTGGCCTTCCGGCACCCTTTGTACCGCCGCATAGGAGACGATGGGCGGGCAACCGATGACCACGGCGCAGGGCATGGGCTCGCCGCGCTCTTTCCATTTCAGCCAATTGACATAGCCGCCGGTGCGCAATTCCACCGAGGTGTTGAGGCCCAAGCGGTCCGGCGCCTTCACCTGGCCGCGGTAATTGCCCATGTTCTGGACCCCGGTCTCCGGGTCATTGGTGATGTAGTGGGACGAAGACGTATAGGGCGCGTTGTCCCAGCCCGGGGTCGAGATCGGCACCGGGATGTCATCGAGGCCATGGCCGCTCAAGATATCCTTGCCCTCATAAACAATCTCTTGGCACGGCGCGTCAGAGCTTCCAACCACATGGGGCTCGACCGGGGTGGCCATGGCATGGACCCAGGTCGGCTTCAGCTGATCAAGCTCGCAGCCGAGACCGATGCG
>CBDUSV010000277.1:0-4278 GCA_965369885.1 uncultured bacterium | reverse complement strand
CTATTGTGAATCTCGGCATCGTCGGCATTGATCTCAAGGGCCTTGCGGAATGCCAAGACGGCATCGTTTGGCTTGTCTTGCGCTTTAAATATAGCTCCCAGCTTCTTCAGCGCCTCGAAGTGTTGGGGGTCCGTGGCCGGAACGGCGCGATATTCTTGTTCCGCCTCCTCCAGATTCCCCTGGGCCCATAGCGCGTCGCCAAGATTGACGTGGACACCGGCAAGGGTGGGGTCGAGGGCAAGCGCTTTGCGGAAACGCTTTATGGCGCCTTCCATATCGTCTTGGACCTTGAGGGCATTGCCAAGGGAATTGTGGTACGGGGCGACATTGGGTTTGAGGGCGATGGCCTTTTCGATGAATGTGACCGCGGCCTGCGCCTCATCCTTCTCCAGCGCCAGCAAGCCCAACAAATGCAAAGCGTCGACATCATCCGGCGCCACCTCAAGGATGCGCCGG
The DNA here is from genome assembly GCA_965369885.1 of uncultured bacterium. Taxonomy (GTDB): domain Bacteria; phylum Pseudomonadota; class Alphaproteobacteria; order SMXQ01; family SMXQ01; genus JAZFWG01. Next base: position 3,822 of record CBDUSV010000277.1, on the reverse strand, counting down.
TAGATGGCCTCGGCCTCGGCCAAGCGCCCGGCTTGATGGTGGGAGATGGCGGCATCTAGATCACTAAGCGCCGGTGGTGCCTGATCGGTCATGTTTTCACCGGGAAGTTCCTGCTGGCAATGAATTCTAGAGTGATTGTTCCCGGGTTCCCAGGGCTTCTATCAGGTCATGGCCGAGACGCGAAAAGGCCTCATCCCAGGACTGGTCAGAACCCTGGCGGTAGATGCTGGTGCCCGGGAACCAGGGAGATTCATCGCCCTCAACCATCCAGCGCCATTCCGGGGGGGTGGGGACAAGGACGCGGCTGGTCCGGCCCGCGCCGGCCCGCACATGCACATTGGTGTTGGAAACGCAGACATATTCGTCGATCAGGGACAACAACGCCAACATATCCTCGAGATCGTCGTTGAGGGCGGTGAAATCATGCACCGGGCGGCCAATATATTCCGCCAGCTGATCGATCTCCCCCACTTCGGGAAGGCGTTGCAGGGCAAGGACCGTTCCATTCACCGGCCGCAGCACATCCGCGATCCTGTCAAGGGGTGATAACTTGAATAAACTTTCGATTCTGTAATCCAATTTGAAGAAATTTTCGATTTTGTCCTGGGACCCCGCCCGCCAAGTGATGCCGATATAGGGCGGTGAACCCAACCCTTTTAACCTCTGGGACATCTTGCTTTGACGTTGGTTGTCAATGGGAATGGGATAAGGCGGGGGGATTTGTTCAGGGGAAGTCATGCCGCAGGCGAGGGGCAGATCCGTGCAGAGCAGGGTGTAGTCTGCGCCAGGGTTTGTTTCGGCTTGGTCAACAATTTCATCAAGGAAAGGCAGGGGTGCCAGGATGGGGGTGAGCTTGGGGTTGGTGACATAGGTGATCCTGGCGCCGCGGCGGAAGAGCTCGGGGGCGAAACGCAGGAAAAAAATATGATCGCCCAAGCCCTGGTCTTTGATGATGAGAAGATGCTTGCCGGTAAGATCCTTTGGAAGGGCATCTTGCCAAAGTTTTTGGCTGTGATTTCGTGCCGATGGGCGGGCTTTATAGAAATACCAGCCTTGGGTGAAATCCCCGGTAAGGAGCGCCTGGTAAGCAAGATTTGTCTTGGCATAAGGATTTCCCGGGTCCAAGTCCAGAGCTCGCAAATATAAACTCTTGGCTTCGTCATGTTCCCCCATCAAGCTCCTGAGATTCCCCAGATTTATGTAAACCTGGGGTGAATCGGGATTGATACCCAATGCTCGCTGAAGACAAATATAAGCATCTTCATACTTGCCAAGACGAGTATAGCTTTTGCCTAGCCTCCTCAGCGTCTCAAAGTGTTGGAGATCCGTGACCGGAACAGCGCGAAATTCTTCTTCCGCCTCCTCCAGATTCCCTTGGGCCCATAGCGCGTCGCCAAGATTAACGTGGACACCGGTAAGGTTGGGATCGAGGGCAAGGGCGCGGCGGAAACACAAACAGGCCCTGTCCAGATCGCCTTGGGACTTCAAGGCGTTCCCGAGGGTGTTGTGGAATGGGGCAATGCCGGGTTGGAGGGCAATGGCCTCTTCGATGAGTGCGACTGCATTGGCACTGTCACCATTGTCGAGGATAACCAGCCCCAACAGGTGGAGCGCATCGGCATCTTCGGGTGCCGAGCGCAGGATATCCCGGTAAATGGCCTCGGCCGCATCGAAACGGCCGGCCTGATGATGGGAGATGGCTTCGTCCAAATCGGCCATTCACGATGCCCCCACTGCGCAACGGACACCAATCTCGGACAAAGCAGGCAGACCCTGTTGCGGAAAAACCCTTACGGGCCGGCTAGCGGGATTTAGAGGATTTAGCCACGTCGCCATGGAGGTAAGGATAAACCAAAGCCAGCTAATTGGCGGTGCCGATGCGCAACTGTCGGGCGCGGGTAAGAATGGCGTCCTCAAGATCGGTCATGGTCTTCTTGTTGGTGGCAACCGAGACCCACTGCTTGGCCCCGTTCAGGCGCTGGTGAAACAACGAGATGCGAATGCCGTCGGCACGCAGCTGGCGGTCGAGAATATAGATATTGGCCTTGAAACGGTGATTCGGTGTTTCCGGAGGTACGTACCAGTCGGTGATGATGACCCCACCGAAGGGGTCGGCCGAACTCAACGGCATGAAAGACAGCGTATCCAATGAAGCCCGCCACAGGAAGCTGTTGACCCCGATCGGCGAGCCCACGGGTCCGGCTTTTTTAGATCTGCCGAAAAGAAGGATGCCGTCATCCCCGAAGAGGGACCCATCAACGGTTTGGCCGTGTCTATCCAGCCGTTCCTCACGGTCAACATCCTTGCCGACATCTTTTTCGTAAGTCCCACCGCACCCGCCGATGGCGCCGAACATAAAGGCGATACCAACGGTCGCAAGGAAGCGGGCTCCCAAACGGAGGGCGGAATTTCTTGACACCATGGCCGTAGCTATAGCGGACATGGCTGAAAAAATCCAGGGTTTCCCCCAGGGCTTTCACTGGGGCTTTCACTGGGGCTTGCCATTGGTTTCAGTGGTTACAGCTCTGGGGAACAGGCAAAGAAAAGGGGCAACGGCCTGAGCCGTTGCCCCCGAAAGGATGTTAGGAATTATGATTTACCAGGCCGTCGCGATACCGATAATGATCACATCGGCCTCGTTGTCGTCACCCGTGTCGGCTGAATTTCCTTCCTCGGATTCGTAGTGGAAGTACTCAGCATGCAGCGATACGCCCTTGCCTAGCTTGTAGGTGGCGCCGACGACATGGAGTTCCTGAGTGTCGTCATCCGCCCCAGCAGAGGTGTTTTCAATCATGGACCGCCCGTAAGCGTAGCTGACACCAATCGGACCCTTGCCGTAGGAAATGCCGGCAGACCAAGCAGAGAGATCATCATCCCCGTCGGTCTTTGGCCGGCTGTGATCGCCATCCCAGACGTAGCCGCCACCGACCTTGAACCCACCGTAACCGAGAATAAGATGGGCGCCGTGGGACTCGACACGGTTCCTGGTGTCGTTTTCCTGGCCGGCGAAGGACCCGGTATAGGATGCTTCAACACTAACGCCGGAATGCTTGGCGATGTAGTTGACACCAACTTCATGGAAGTCGTCTCTATTGCCAGTACCGGATGTGGTCGTGACAATAGTGGTGTCACTACCGCTGTCCGTGGAGGTGGTCATGGTTACGATGCCGCCACCGCCGTCACCGGACCGCCCTGCGCCTTCGTCGCCCGTGTCTGGCGCCCAGCCCCAACCGGCCTGGAACCCGGACATACGCGGCGTGTAGTAGACGATTTTCGCCGAGTCACTGGAATCCCGAATCTTCGGGCCGGTATGGAAGCGGGAGTTCACTGACTTGCGGTTGACATAACGCGGCCAGTCACCGTTGACACCCTTGGTTCCGTAGGTGAATTTACCGTCGTTTCGCGACATCTTGTCGCCAGGACCATCAATGGAGCCAAGCTGCAACATGCCCCAACTGCCCCACAGCCTGAGATGGGTGTCATCGGCAACCCGTCGGGTAGACGCGCCGCCACCAGCGGAGTCATCGGTCTCGAGTTCCAGGGTGCCGCGCCAGTTCATGCCGGCATCTGTCTTGCCCTGGCCACGAACCTGGAGCTCACTATCACTGACGATGGTGATGCCACGGTCGGTGGAAACCGAATTGACAGCATTCTTCGAGCTCGACAGACCTTCCTGGTCCTGGTCAATGAATGCAGTCGAGATCTTAAACTTGCCCTTGACGCTAACCTTCACTTTGGCAGCCTCAGCAACGCCTATCATGGCGATCGACGCACCAACAAGCGCCGTGGTTCCTAGTAGTCCTTTTTTCATAATCAATTAAC
>CBDUSV010000276.1:0-4292 GCA_965369885.1 uncultured bacterium | reverse complement strand
AGGCCATGTTGCGCTACGCCTTCGACCAGGGCCTGACCGCGCGCCAATTGACGCCCGAGGACCTGTTCGCCGCATCGGTGTTCGATCTGGTGAAAATCTGACCGTCAGCTCTTCAAACCCTGGATGATCTGGTGAAGCCGGCCGGGGGATATGGGCAGCTCGGTGATGGCGCCGTTGCCGCCGATGGCGTCGTCGACGGCGGCGGCGATGGCGGCGCCGACGCCGGTGATGCCGCCCTCGCCGGCGCCCTTTATCCCTAAGGGGTTGAGCGGGCTGGGCGCGTCTTCCCTGAGCACGATCTCCACCTCGGGCATGTCGAACACTGTCGGCAGCAGATAATCGGCGAAGCTGGCGGCGAGCGGCTGGCCTTGATCGTCATAGACGAATTGTTCTAAGAGCGCGCCGCCGATGCCCTGGGCGGCGCCGCCGGTGAACTGGCCGGCGATCAACATCGGGTTGATGGCCCGGCCGACATCAAAGGCGATCACCAGCTTTTCCACCGCTAGACCTAAGGTGTCGGGATCGATGCGCACCACCACCAGGTGGATGCCATAGGGAAATCCCATCCGGGTTGAGCTGAAGGTGGCCTCGGTCTTCAATTCCTCGCCATGGGCCTTCAGGTATTCAGCCCCAAGCTCGGCCAGGGTGATGGCGGGGCCTGTGCCGTCTCCGGTGCGGTGGATGCGGCCATCGGTGATGGTCAACTCATCGGCGCCCGCCTGGATCATGTCCGCCGCCGCCTGGCGTATCAGCAGATTGAAGTCCTGGCCGGCGATATGGACGGCGGACCCGGTCATGGTGGTGGCGCGGGACGCATAGGCGCCCATGCCGTGGGCAATGCGGTCGGTCTGGCCGTGGGTGACGTAAAAGGACTCGATGGGAAGGCCGGACGCATCGGCGCAGATCTGCGCCATCACGGTCTCGACGCCCTGGCCCACCGATGCGGTGCCGGTGAGGATTTCGACCCTGCCGTCGGCCTCAAGGATCAGCTCCACATCGTCATGGGGGCCGAGGCCGCTTTTCTCGACGAAATAGGCCAATCCCATGCCAACCAATTCGCCACCGTCGCGGCGCTTGGCAAGCTGCGCCTTGAGGCCGTCATAGCCGACATGGTCCATCAGACGGTCCAGCAAATCGTTATATTTGCCGGAATCGAGGACAATTTCGGTGCCCAGCGCGTCGAGCTTGCGGTCGAACGGCATGGCGCCCTCGGCGATGAAGTTGATGCGGCGCACCTCGATGGGGTCAAGGCCGAGTTCCCGGGCGATGGCGTCCATCAGCCGTTCGCGCACGAACGAGCCCTCATAGCGCCCCGGCGCCCGGTAGGTGCCGCACGGCGTCTTGTTGGTGAGCCGGATATGGCCCACCGAGCGGAAGGCCGGCCACCGGTAGGGGCCGGGCAGCATCGACGCGGTGAGCTCGGAGACGGCGCCGCCGTGGGTGCGCACATAGCCGCCCTGGTCGAGCCAGAACTCGTCATCGACGCCGAGCACGAAGCCGCGGTCATCGACGGCGGCGCGGATTTCATGGCTCTGCTGGCGGGAATGGTTGGCGGCGACCAGATTCTCGCGGCGGTCCTCGATCCATTTGACCGGGCGGGCGAACGTTCGCGCCGCCAGGCAGACCAGCACGTCTTCGGGATAGACCTCGCCACGGGTGCCGAAGCCGCCGCCGACATGGCCTTCATGGAGGTGAAGTTTGTCGGTCGGCTGGCCGATGATGCCGGCGATGGTCATGCGGTTCTTGTGGGGGATCTTGGCGGCGCCATGAAGCCGGATCATACCGGTGTCGGGGTCAAAATCGGCGATGGCGCCCCGGGTCTCCAGGGGGATGCCGGCGTGGCGCCCGACGCTGAGGGTTAGACTCACAACATGGGCGGCGCGGGCGAAGGCGTCTTTGAGGTCGCCATAGGATTTTTCGATGATGCCGGCTTCGTTCGGCACGCCGGGCTCGAACTCACCCATGGGGCCGGTGGCGTCCAGGCAGGGCGTGAGCGCCTCGATCTCGGCGGTGATCAGGCTGGCGGCATCCTCGGCGACATAGGGGTCGTCTGCGAACACCACGGCGATGGGATCGCCGACATAATGGACGTAACCCCGCGCCAGGATGTATTGGCGAAACCGCTCCATGCCTTTAAGGCCGACCTGGCGGAAGGGAATGGGGCCGATCTCCGAGACGTCGTCCGCTGTCCACACCGCGAACACTCCGGCCATGGCGCGGGCGCGGACTGAATCGATGGGCCCAAGCCGGCCATAGGCGATGGGTGAGCGCACCACGCGCATATGCAACTGGCCGGGAAACGAAATATCGTCGGCGAAACGGCCCTCGCCCCGCAACAGGGGCCCGTCTTCTATCCGTTTGCGGTTGTGGCCGATATGGGTCATGGGACCGGCCAAAGCCTTACGGCCGCTGGCGCCCCTGCTCGATCAAGGCGACGATGTCCGGCGGCGAGACCGGCGCCTGGGTGACGCGCACGCCGAAGGGCGTTAGCGCGTCATCGATGGCCGAGGCGATGGCGCCCGACGCCGGCACCACGCCGCATTCGCCCACCCCCTTGACGCCAAGCGGGTTCAACGGCGATGGCGATTCCTGGTGGATGAGTTCGACCCGTGGCATGTCAGGAGCGCCGACCAGGAGATATTCGGCGAAGTTGGTGGTCAGGGGCTGGCCGTTGTCGTCATAGCTCATCCGTTCATAAAGCGCGTTGCCGATGCCGTGCGCCGTGCCGCCGAGCACCTGGCCGTCCACCAACAACGGATTGATGATATTGCCGCAATCATGGGCCATGACATAGTTGAGGATGCGAACGCCGCCGGTCTCGATATCGACTTCGACCTCGACCACCGCGGTGCCGCAGGCGAAGGCCTTTGAATCGAGCAAAACGTGCTCGGTGGCTTCCAAACCGGGCCCCATGCCGCCCGGCAGCACATATCCCGGCGTGCCGGCCATGGCGTGGGCCACTTCGCCCAATTTGACGCTGATATTGGCGAGGCGGCCCGGTTGGTCTTGCACGTGGATTTCGTCGCCTTCGATCTCCAGATCCTCGGCCGAGCATTCGAGCATGGAGGCCGCGATCTTGAGCGCCTTTTCGCGCACATTGCCCGCCGCCACATGGGCAGACGTGCCGGCGGTGACCGCGAGGCGGCTGTTGGAGGTGCCGATGCCGAGCGCCGTGGCGGCGGTATCGCCGGTGGTGACGGTGATGTTGTTGATGTCGCCGCCAAGCTGTTCGGCGACGATCTGGGCCAGCATGGTCCGGGTGCCCTGGCCGATGGCGGTGCCACCGGTATAGACATGGACCTTGCCCGAGGTGCCGATGCGCACGGTCACCACCTCGAACGGCCCGCGCCCCGTGCCCTTGACGAAATTGGCCACCCCGATGCCGATATAGCGGCCTTCGGCGCGGGCGGTAAGCTGGCGGGCGGGGAAATCATTCCAGCCCGCCCGGGCGACGGCGTCATTCTGCAGCCCGGGGAAATCGCCGCTGTCGAGCACCACCGCCAGCCCGCCCCGGGTCTTGAGCGGGCGGGTATAGGGCATGGCCTCGGCGGGGATGAGGTTGCGGTTGCGCACCTCGATGCGGTCGAGGCCAAGCTCCCTTGCGACCCGGTCGAGCATGCGTTCGATGACGAAGGCCGCCTGGGGGTGGCCGGCGCCGCGCACCGGTGTCACCGGCACCTTGTTGGTGAGCGCCAGCCTGGTATTCATCTTATAGGCCGGGACCTCATAGGGCCCGGGCAGGGATTCCGCCGAATTCTGCGGCAGATTGATGCCGCGCGCGGTATAGGCGCCGTGGTCATGGATGATCGAACCGCGCAGGCCAAGGATGCGGGCCTCGCTGTCCGTGGCGATCTCGACCTGCCAATATTGATCCCGTTCCTGGGTGGTGGAGATGAAATGCTCGCGCCGGTCCTCGATCCACTTGACCGCACGCCCCAGCATGATGGCGGCCACCGACACCACCACGTCCTCTTGATAGACCACCAGCTTGGGCCCAAAGCCGCCGCCGATGTCGGGCGTCACCACCCGGATCTGGTTCTCGTCGCGGCCCAGCATGTCGACCAGCACCCGAAGGGCGGAATGCGGCATCTGGGACGACAGCCAAAGCGTCAGCTCATCGGTGGCCTGGTCCAGCGAGGCGACGGCGCCGCGGCATTCGATGGAATGGCTGCCGCCGCGGTGGATGTGGAACTCGTCGCCGAAGGTGTGGGCGGCGGCGGCGAAGGCGGCGTCCACATCGCCATAGCCCATGTTGAACTCGGCGAGCAGATTGCCGTCGGCGCCCTTGTGGA
>CBDUSV010000275.1:0-4325 GCA_965369885.1 uncultured bacterium | reverse complement strand
GCGCTTTTCGCGCCTAGCCGGTCATGATCCCTGGGCCGCCAGCACCACAACCCTAATTGAGTACGGACCCTAAGGCAGCCAAGATCATGACGCTTTTCCGCTACAAGGCGGTAACCGGGGCGGGTGAAACTCTGGAAGGCGCGATGGAAGCGCCGAACCGCGAGGCCGTGGTCCAGCAGCTTCAGGCCCAAGGCCACCTGCCGATCAGCGCCGAGGAAGCCGACAAGGGCGACGCCGTCGCCAAGTTCCTGCAGCGCGATCTGTTGCGGCGCGGATTAGCCTCGCGACAGGATATCGCCCTGATCACCCGCAACATCGCGACCCTGCTGCGCGCCGGCGTCACCCTCGAGCGTTCCCTCGAAATCCTCACCGAGCTCGCCGACCGCCAAGCGGTACGTCAATTGGTGGCGCAAATCCTCGACCGCATCCGTGGCGGCGCGGCGCTGTCCGACGCCCTGGCGGCGGCGGGTGGCATATTCCCGCAATATTATGTCTCCATGGTGCGGGCCGGGGAAGCCGGCGGCACCGTCGAGACCGTGCTCGAGCGCCTTGCCGATTTCCTCGACCGCCGGCAGCAGGCGCTGCAGACCGTGCGTTCGGCCCTGATCTATCCCGCCATCCTGGTGGTCATGGCGGTGCTCGCCGTCATCTTGCTGCTGGGCTGGGTGGTGCCACGGTTCCAGCCCATGTTCGAAGATGCCGGCAAGACGCTTCCGCTTGCCACCGAGATCGTCATCGGCCTCGGCGACGCGGTGTCGAATTACTGGTGGCTGATGGCGCTCGGCCTATTCGCGCTCTGGGCCTTGGCACAGCAGCTGCTTCGCGACCCGGCGCGGCGGTTGCGCTGGCACCGGGGTCTCGCCCGGCTTCCGGTGGTGGGCGATCTTCTGATCAAGGCCGAGATCGCGCGCTTCACCCGCACCCTTGGCACCCTGGTGGGCAACGGCGTCGGGCTCCTCAGCGCCTTGACATTGGCGCGCGAAAGCCTGGGCAACAGCGCCATCGCCCGGGAAATCGACACCGCCGCCGCCGGCGTCAAGGAAGGCCGCAGCCTGTCCCAGCCGCTGATGCGCGCGGAGTTGTTCCCCAGCCTGGCCACCCATTTAATCCGGGTCGGCGAGGAGACCGGCCAGCTCGATTCCATGCTGATCAAGGTTGCCGACATCTATGATGAAGAAGTGCGGCGGTCGATTGACCGCATGCTGGCGCTGCTCGTCCCTGTACTAACCATCATCCTCGGGGTTATCATCGCCGCCATCATCGGCTCGATCCTGGCCGCGATTCTCAGCGTCTATGATTTGCCGATCTAGGGTCTTGCGAGCGATAGTAAGGAGCGACGATTTGTCCATCATGCTTAGCCCTTCCAGTCCTTCGATAATGCTCCGTCACCGGATGCCCCGCCCATTTCCATGGCGGACCGCCGGTTTCACCCTGCTCGAGCTTATGGTCGTGCTGCTGATTCTGGGGTTGATCGCGACCTTCGCCGTGCCCCAGGTCATGAAATATGTCGGCCGCGCCAATTCCAGCGCCGCCAAGATTCAGATCCAGAACCTGTCCACCGTGCTTGATCTCTATCGCCTCGATATGGGCCGTTACCCGACTTCGGACGAGGGGCTGAAGTCCTTGCATGAGCGCCCCGCCGATGGCGCCAAATGGAACGGCCCCTATGTCAAGAAGGCGGCGTCGCTGGTCGATCCCTGGGGCAACGACTACCGCTTCCGGTCGCCGGGCGAACACGGCGATTACGATCTGTCCTCGCTGGGCGCCGACAACACCGAGGGCGGCGAAGGCGAAGACCAGGATATGACGAGTTGGTGATGGTGGCCAGGCCCAGGACATCGGGGTTCACATTGATCGAACTGCTGGTGGTGTTGGCGGTGATCGCGTTCATGCTTGCCATCGTGCCGCCTTTGTTCGACAAGGGCCTCGGTGGCGCATCGCTGAAGGCGGCGGCGCGCGGCATCGCCGGAACCCTGCGCCAGGCCCGCAGCGAGGCGATCACCCGCAACCGGGAAATCACCTTCACCATCAATGTCGAAGGCCGCCGCTACGGCGTCGGCGACCGCACCGGCGGGGTGGTTCCCGCCGAGGCCGAGATCAGCCTTTTCACCGCCCAATCGGAACGTATAGACGCCACCACCGGAAACATCCGCTTTTTCCCCAATGGCGGCTCGACCGGGGGCCGCGTTTCCCTTAGCGATGACAAACGCCAATACCATGTATCCGTCGACTGGCTCACCGGACAGGTCTCGGTCGCCGAGTAGGGCGCCCCGCCGTCTGTTCGGACGGCCAGGGTTTGCCGCCGGCTTCACCCTGCTTGAGGTTCTGGTCGCCTTTACCGTGCTCGCGGTGAGCCTGGGCGTGCTGTTCGAGATCTTCGCCACCGGCCTTGGCGCCGCGCGCACCAGCGAAAACCTGGTCCGCGCCACCCAGCTGGCCCAGTCCAAGCTTGCCACCGTCGGCATCGAGACACCGCTTACGGTGGGCGAGCAGTCGGGCCGCTTCGATGACGACTTTGCCTGGCGGGTGGCGGTACGGCCCTTCGCCGATGACGGCGCCGAGCCTGAAGGCGTTCGCGCCACCCACGCGTTTGAAGTCGCCGTCACCGTCTCGTGGGACAAGGGTAGCCGGTCTCTCAGCCTGGCAACCCTGCGTCTTGGTCCCGGTCCATGACGCGCCGGCCAATGACACAACCCCCAGCAACAAACCGGCATCACGGATCGGATGAGGGCGGTTTCACCCTGCTCGAGATGCTCATCGCCATGACCCTGTTGGGCCTGGTCATGGCCATGGTGTTCGGCGGCCTCCGGCTCGGCACCCGGGCCTGGGAGGCCAGCGATGTCAGCGCCACCAACCTCGCCCGCCTCGAAGCGGTGCACGGATTCTTGCGCCGCGGCCTCGCCGCCGCGGCGACCGTTCTCGCCAGCGACGACAAGGGCAAACGGCAGATCCTGTTCACCGGCGATGTCGACCGGCTCGAATTCGCCACCCTGATGCCGTCCTATCTCGGCATCGGCGGTTTCCACCGCCTCACCCTGGCGGCCGTGGGCAATGGCGAGGACCGCCGCCTCACCCTCAAAAGCCGCCTATATCAGGGCGTGGGCGGCGGCGATGACGCCACGGCGGCGGCCGATGACGGCGAGGAGACCGTGCTCATGAAGGGCATCGCCGGGCTTGATCTCGCCTATTTCGGGGCGCTTGACAGCAACTCGGACCCCGCCTGGCATCAGGGTTGGCGCGAAGTGGCGACATTGCCCGAGCTGATCCGTGTTCGCGTCCGCTTCGCCGAGGGTGACCGCCGCCATTGGCCGGACCTGATCGTCCAGCCGCGCCTCGCGACCGGCCTTGCCGCCAGCGGCCAGCGGCGCGACCTTCGCGGCCGAGGCCGACTGAGATGATGTCCCCCGTCCAGGCTCACCCACATTCGCGCGGCATCGCCCTGGTCATCGTGCTGTGGTCCCTGGTGCTGTTGGCGGTGATCGCCGCCGGCTTCGCCGCCGATACCCGCACCGAAACCAAGCTTGCCCACAACCTGGCGGAATCCGCCAAGGCCCGTGCCCTGGCCGAAGCCGGCCTCCACCGCGCCATCCTTGAGCTTCTGAAGCCGGCGGCGGAACGCCGGCTCACGGTGGGCGACGCGCCGGCGCGTTTCACCTTCGGTGGCGGTGAGATCCTGCTTGTCCTCGAGGACGAAGGCGGCAAGATCGATCTCAACCGGGCGCCCGATACCGTGTTACGGGGCTTGCTTATCGCCGCCGGCATCGAGGACCAGGACGCGGCCCGCCTGGTCAACGCCATCGCCGATTTCCGTGACAGCGACGAGCTACGCCGCGCCGACGGCGCCGAGGATGACGACTACCGCACCGCCGGGCTCGGCCACGAGGCCAAGGACCGGCCCTTCGAGGACATCGAGGAGCTCAAACAGGTCCTGGGCATGACGCCCGAGCTTTTTGCCCGCATCGCCCCGGCCTTGACAATTCATTCGCGAAGCCGCCGGGTCAACCGCAAGACCGCCTCGCCCCTGGTCCTGCAGGCGCTGACCGGCGCCGATCCAGCCGCCGCCAGTGATCCGGGAGGCGATCCGGGGGTGCCCGCCATACGCGACCTCGGCGCCGGGGGCGCGGACCCGCTGGAGCCGGGCGGCCTTTCCGGGGGCGGACCGGGCGGCCTTCCCGGCAGCCGTCGGGCACGGTTCCGCGCCGTCACCATCCGGGCCGAGGCCCATACCCTTGGCGGCGCCGTGTTCGTGCGCCGCGCCGTGGTGCGCCTGGCGCGGGGCCGCGCCCGTCCCTACCGTATCGAGTCCTGGAAACAAGGCAGACTGG
>CBDUSV010000274.1:0-4341 GCA_965369885.1 uncultured bacterium | reverse complement strand
AGGGTAATGCCGAAAAGGGTCAAGAGATAGGGGTTGGGCCACACCACCTTGATGAGGAATTCATAGACCGCCAACAGGACGGCCACGGAGAAGACGGCGCAGAACAGGGTTGTCCGCCAGCTGCCCCCCTTGAAGCGTACATAGACCGCCGGGAATAGCGCGAAGGCGGCGTGGAATCCCAACAGCACGATGGCGGCGAGGAAGCCGGCGATCCATCCCACCACCTCGGTCTCGCGCCGGCCGTCCAGGACCTCGCCTTCCCTTCCGGCGCCGGGCCCGGCCTTGGCGGCCTTCACGAAGTTCATGGTGATCTGGGCGAGCCCAAGCGCTAGCCCCGCCGCCGCCACGATATAGACCGCGAAGGAGGCCCGGACCGGCCATTCCTCGGCGATCCAGGCGCCGAACACGAAGATGCCCATGACCAACCCGATCATCACCGTGTCGCCGATCCTGGGCCTGGTGGGGGCTTTTACCTCGGTTTCGCCCCGGCTTTGGCGCGCCTTGCGGTGGCGGAGGACGATCGGCAGGAAGATGGTGATGAAGATCATGAACATGATCAGCAAAACCCCGCCATGGCCGAGCCATTCCAGCCCATAGCGGTCGGCGCTGAGCCACAGATAGGTCTCGAACTGCGGCCCCAGCACCACGGCGAGAAGCAGCGGCGGGCGCGGCCAACCGAACCGCTTCATGGCATATCCCAGGCCCGAGAACACCGAAAGCGCGATCAAATCGTTGATCTGGTAGCTGACGGAAAAAGCGCCGATGAAACACAGCACCAGGGTCATGGGAAAGATGATGCGGGGCGCCATTAACGACACCTTGGCGAAGGTGCCCGACATGCCGATGGCCAAGGCCGTCGCCATCAGATTGGCGACCACCAGCACCCAGACCATGGCGTAGAGATAGGGCAGCTGGGTCGTGACCATGGACTGGCCCGGCCGGATCCCGACCGCGATGAAGACATAGAGGATCAGTGCGAAAGAGGTCGAGCCGGGGATGCCGAACAGCGTTGTCGGGATCAGCGCGCCGCCTTCCTTGGCATTGTTGGAGCTTTCGGGACCGATCACGCCGCGCACGTCGCCCTTGCCGAAACCGCTCTTGTCCTTGGCCGACTGCACGGTGTGGGCGTAGGCAAACCAGTCGGCGACCGATGAGCCCAGCCCCGGCATGGCGCCGACCCAGACCCCGATGGTGGCGCAGCGGATCACCAGCCACCAGTTCTCGAACACATCCTTGACGCCGCGCCATGTGCCGCTGCCAAGCTCGCCGGTGCGCGACACCGAGGTGCCGCGGACGGCGAGGGCGATCAATTCGGGCACCGCGAACATGCCCAGCGCGACGATGATGAGATGCACGCCGGGCCACAGATACAGGGTATCGAAGGTGAAGCGCTCGACCGCGCTGCGGTCATCGGTGCCGATCAGCGCGATCGCCAGTCCCATCACCGCGGCCAGGATGCCCTTGACCGGGGCGTCGCCGCCAAGCAGCGCCACGGCGCACAGCCCCCACACCACCAGCATCATCAACTCCGGCGAGCCCACGGCGAGGACCAGGGGCTTGACCACCGGCAGGGTGACGACAAAGACCAGGGCGCCGAACAGCGCGCCGCAGGCCGATGCCGCGAAGGCGGCGCCGAAGGCCCGCTTGGCCTCGCCCTTCTGGGCCATGGGGTAGCCATCGACGATGGTGGCCTGGGATCCGGCACTGCCGGGAATGGCGATCAGCACCGAGGAAAAGGTGTTCGCGGTGTTGGAAACCGTGGCGATGCCGAGCACCAGGGCGATGCACTCATAGGGCTGGAGCGTCATCGCATAGGGAATCATCATCGACAGGAACAACAGCGAGCCGACCCCCGGAATGGCGGCGAACAGGCTCGACACCGCCATGCCGGCGACCATCAGCATCATGGGCTTGGGCTGGGCGATGCCCGCAAAGCCCGCCATGATCGCATCCAAGGTACTCATGGTCTCACCAGCAACTTAAGCGCCGGCACAGGCCGCGGTGCAACTCCCGCTTCACTTACAGGTGACAGACTTCGCCGTCTTGGCGTTGCCGGGGTAGTTGATCACGCACTTCATCCCCGCCTTGAGGTTCTTGCGCTTGGTCTTCTTGCCGGAGATCTTGACCTTGGTCTGGGATGAGCTTACCCGCGCCGACTGGGTCTTGCCCTTGACCTTGAAGATCAGAAGCCGGCCACCCTTGCGGACATCATCCAAGGTCGCCTTGACCTTGACGAACTTTTTCTTGCCGCTGTCGACCGGCAGCTTCTGCTTCTTCTTGATCTTGTTGATGAAGCCGATTGCTTTGTCGGAGGTGTTGGCGACCTTGGCGATGAGCGCTTCCATGTCCCGGGGCATGACCGCAGAGAAGTCATCGCTGATCATCTTGCGGCCGCGGGAGATGAACTTCTTGTTCTTGGCGGCGACGCGGAAGGCGGCGCGGTAGGTATTGACGATATCGTCGGGGGTCCCCGGCGGCAGCGCCATCCATTTGTCCAGCGCATTGATGCCTTCCCAGTAATTGAAGGCCTGTTTCGCCAGCGGATCGGTGATCTTGCTGGCGATCATTTTCGGGAACAATGGCGTGTTGGCGAATTCACCCCGCGGCATCAGCTTGCCGTCGGTCAGGGTGCCGGACTGGACGAACAGGTCGATCTTGCCGGTCCCCGTCAATTCGCGGATCAGGAAGCCGTTGGCGGTGGAACTCAGATCAATCTCGCCACGCCGGAGCGCCAGCGTGATCTCGGCGGTGCCGGGATATCCGATCACCCATCTGAGGTTCCAGCCGAGGAATTCCTTGCCCCACAAGGCCATCTGGTTGCCCGACCGGGTGCCGTCGATGCCGCCCATGATCACCGGTTTCTTCGATGGGTCGGTGAGCCGGGCCCGCGCCTTCTTGTTGATCAGCAGCACCGTGGCGCCGCGCGAGACGCCGCCGATATAGCGGAACGTCAAGGGGTTGTATTTCGCGCTTTTGCGCCGGAAACGGCTGGGGTCGGGCTGGGTGCTCGCCCCGGCGACGATGGTGAGGCCATCCGGCTTCACCTGGTTGGCGAAATAGTTCATCGACGTAATGCCGCCGCCACCGGGCATGTTGCGGTATATGATTTTCGGCTTGCCCGGCAGTTCGGCCGCCAGGTAATCGCCGAGCAGGCGTCCCACCGCATCGGTGCCGCCGCCGGGGCGGTAGCCGATGATCATGGTGACGGTCTTGCCCTTGAACGATGTCGCGGCGTCCACGGGCCCGGCCATGAGAGCCGCGGTGATGCCGGTGATGCCGGCCACGGCGGCCACGAGCGAAATGCGGGTTAGCTTGGTCATTTTTTCGTCTCCCTGATGATCGCTATTTTGCCCCTCTCAAGTGATGGGGGCGTTGGTTTTGTATAGGTCCTGCACGAAGCCGCTGTCGTCGATCTGGCGGACATTGTGCAGGTCCCACAATTCCATGGGATTGATCTTGGCGGCGTCCTTGTCCTGGCGGATGGCCTCTTCATAGACATTGGAGATCGCCTGCATGGAGGGGTAGAGCTTGGGCTCCAGCAAGCGGTTGATGTCGTTGTAGATAACCCCGGCCGTTTCGGCGTCGAGCTCCCCTTCAACGTCATACATTTTCTCTATGACCGCGGTGGATTCTTCCGGATGGGTCTTGAAGTACCACACCCCTTCCATCAGGCCCTTGAGGAAGCGTTGGACGATATCGGGATGCTTCTCGATGAAGGTCGAGCTGGAGGAAATCGTGGTGAACCAGATCATCGGCAAGGGGTCGATATCGATGACCTTGAGCCCGGCGCGTTCGGCGAAGACGCTGCCCGGCGGGGTGACGAAGGCGGCGTCGACCCTACCATCCTTGACCCAGCCCCACAGCGCCTCGCGCTCAGGCTCGACGCCGCCGGCGGCGTCCATGCCGCCGGGGGAGAAGGGCACCTGGCTGACGATCTCGATGTCCTCGCGGTCCTCATCGAGGCCGCGCTGCTTGAGGTAAAGCCAGTCATTCAGCCCCGGATGCATGCCGCGCGAGCCGAGCTTCTTGCCCTTGAGGTCGGGCACCCCGGCGATGCCCGAATCGGGACGCACCACCAGCCGGCAGTTGGTGAAATTCAGGGTCTGGCCGAGATAGACCCAGGTGTCGCCGCGGGCGCGCGCCGCATAGGTCGAGACATGGTTGCCGCCGACGAACTCGACCTCTTCGGTGGGGATCTGAAGATGGGCGTCGGCCGACGAGATCTTGTAATTGTAGTTGACGTCGAGCCCATGCTTGCGCCACGAGCCGGATTCCGCGACCACATGCAAAAATGGCAAATGGCTCACCGCGCGATATGGAAAATTAACATGATCAACCAAG
>CBDUSV010000273.1:0-4352 GCA_965369885.1 uncultured bacterium | reverse complement strand
GGGATCAGGAGACATGCCCGTGGTGAAATTCCGCCCTAGGGAGCCAAGCCACCTTTACCGCGAGCCGCCATGGCGCGGCGCAGGCCAACTCGGCGGTCAATTCGCCTTTTTTTCCAGTCTTTCCTGTTTGGCTTTCTCAATCCTGTTGCATTCCTGCCAGGTGGCCTGGATCATCGATCCTGCGGCCAGCTTGTCGGCGAACTCGGGGTTTTCGGTGAGCCAGCCCTTGAACACACTGTCGATCCTGTTGGTGGTCATCATGCCGACGCAACGCTTGATCTCCAGCGCCGATGCCTTGGCCTCCAGGCTGGGGGCCTTGTCGCGGTGGGGCCCGAGGGCATAGAGCGAGAGAACATCCATCACGCCCATGATATAGCCGCGCCGGTCCTCCGCCGAGAGCCGCTTATAGATATCGGCCGAGGTCACGAAGACCGAGATGCCCTTTTCGGCGCCATGGCTCGCCGGGTTGAAGCCAAGAAAACCGACGGTAACCACGGCCAAAATCGATAAGAATTTGAATCTGCACATTTTCGTTCCTCTGTTCACCCGCCACGCCCCATGGCATCGGGAGTGGCTCTTGTTATCGGTGGAGACTGTATTTGTTATGATATTACCCTGTCTTTCAGAGATTTCCCATAGTGGTGTGGCCAATTTTCGCAGCGGCCCCAGACCGGCTCAATGAGAGGTAATATCGATCTCGGCGGCCTCACCGCCGAGGCCTTGGACCAGATCGATAAGCCCGGCGACGGCGGCTTTGAGGCGCTCCGGGTCGACCGAACGCAACACGATGCGCAGGCCGGGTTCACGCCGGGCAAAAGACGGGTAGCTTCCGATTTCGACATCGGGACTGCGGTCTTGCAGCTCGCCGAGTCCGGCCGCCAGCATCCCTTCCGAAAGCGTGGTCCGCACCGTCCGCGACAATAGCGGCGCCCCACCCACCAGGCGATGGGTCAGCCCGTCGAACATCGCCTGCATGATGGTCGGCACCCCGGCCATGACGAAGACATTGCCGATTTGAAAGCCCGGCGCGGCGCTGACCGGATTGTCGATCAAGCTGCCGCCCTCGGGAATCAGGGTCATGCGTTGGCGCGCCAGGTTGAACTCCCCCGTCGGGTAATGGCGCTTGAGACGCGCCACGGCCTCGGGATGGGGCTTCACCGCCACCCCGAAGGCCTTGGCCACGCTGGCCGAGGTGATGTCGTCATGGGTGGGGCCGATGCCGCCGGTGGTGAAGACATAGTCGAACCGCCGGCGGCAGTCATTGACGGCCTCGGCGATGGCGTCCTCGACATCGGCGATGATCCGCGCTTCACGGAGACGAATGCCCAATTGGGTGAGGCGTTCGGCAAGGAACGGCAGATTGACGTCCTTGGTGCGTCCCGACAGGACCTCGTTGCCGATGACGATGACGGCGGCGGTGACCTCGCCTTGGGAGTTCTCATTCACTTGCCGTCACCTCCCAGCGCCTGGAGAATCCACTGTCCCAGCGCCCCCCCGGCGCCTTCAGATGGGCGTTAAATCATTTTAAACCATAAAATGGCACAATTGCAGCCTTTGCAGGGTTTTGGATAGCAGGAGTTTAAACCAATTTTAAAGCAAACTTGCTTTGCTCTGGTTGGGAACATCGCTGCGCCCAACGACCATGTTGACGGCCTCGAGCCCCGGTTCGCCCCCCTGGGTTCGGCAACATATGCTTGTGGGAGATAAGACGATTTCGGCCAAGGCAACAAATCTCGCGGTAGGAGAAGGGTCCAGCCACATCGGTGAGCGGCTCCGGGTCCTCCTCATCGAGGACAACCGGAAGGATGCGCGCATCGTCCGTGGCATCCTCGAGGAGTCGGCCCTGCACCAATGCCACATCGAGCATGTATGGACCCTTGCCGAAGCCTTGATTGCCCTTGACGGCGAAACCTACGACGTCATGCTTCTTGACCTTACCCTGCCGGACGCCAAGAGGATCGAGGGGGTCACCCGCCTCATCGAATTCAAACCCGACATCCCCATCGTCGTCATGAGTTCGTCGGACGACGAACAGAGCGCCGTCGAGGCGTTGAAAAGCGGCGCCCAGGATTATCTGGTCAAGGGCCCGACCGACACCAAGGTGATGATTCGCTCGCTGCGCTACGCCATCGAACGCAAGCGCACCGAACAACACATCCACCAGCTTGCCAATTACGACCGGCTGACCCAGTTGCCGAACCGGGATTTGTGCCAGGACCGGTTGCGCCAGGCCATTGCCCAGGCGTCGCGGCAAAACACTCTGGTGGCGCTGTTGTTCTTCGATCTAGACCGCTTCAAGGTGATCAATGAAACCCTGGGCCACGGTCATGGCGACCAATTGCTACAGCATGTCGCCCAGCGCATGAAATCTAGCCTGCGTGAAACGGATACCGTCGGCCGGCTCGGCGGGGACGAATTCGTCGTCATCCTTACCGGTCTGACCGATACCTCCGATGCGGCCCGGGTGGCGCAAAATATCCTCAACACCCTGGTGCGCCCGATCACCCTGGACAATCACGAGATCTTCGTCACCACCTCCATCGGCATCAGCCTCTATCCCAACGATGCCAAGGACGTCGAGGGCCTGACCCAGAACGCCGACGCCGCCATGTACCGGGCCAAGGAACAAGGCCGCAACCATTACCAGTTCTACACCCTGGATATGAACGCCAAGGCCCTGGAGCGCCTCAATCTGGAAAATGACCTCAGGCACGCGCTGGAGCGCGATGAATTCCTGCTGCATTACCAGCCCCTGCTCGACCTGACATCACAACAGATCGTCGGCTTCGAGGTCCTTTTACGTTGGGACCATACCGATCTCGGCTTCATTTCCCCCGTCGATTTCATCCCCATAGCCGAGGAAACCGGCCTCATCATGCCGATCGGCGAATGGGTCCTGAATGCCGCCTGCCAACAGGCGAAACAGTGGCAGGACCAGGGTTTCAAGAATGCCAACATCGCCGTCAACCTTTCCAACCGTCAGTTTGCCCAAGAAAACATGCTGGACACGGTGACCAAGGCCCTTGATAGCTGCGGCCTCGAGCCTGAGCACCTCGAACTCGAAATCACCGAAAGCTGCGTCATGGAAAACCCGGAAGAGGCGATCATTGTTCTGCGCCAGCTCAACGACATGGGCGTGCGGATTTCGATCGACGACTTCGGAACCGGATATTCTTCCCTCAGTTACCTCAAGCGCTTTCCCCTGGATACCCTCAAGATCGACCGGTCCTTCGTCAACGACATCACCGACGACACCGACGGCGCCGCCATCGTCGAGGCCATCCTGGCCATGGCCCATAGCCTACGCCTCAAGGTCGTCGCCGAGGGTGTCGAGACCAGTGAACAGATGGCGTTCCTGGAAGACCACAAGTGCGACATGATTCAAGGTTATCTGTTGAGCAAGCCCCTACCCGCCTCGGAAGCCACCGAAAAGTTCCTCAAGGGCAATGGCGCCGACGCCTTGGCTCGATCACCAAAGAACTGAGCAGGTTCATGCCTTCGTCACGGCCCTTATCCAGGGGGCCTGATCCAGGTAGGCTGGAGAGGTTTGCCAAGCCAAGGGCGGAAGGCTAGATTATTTCAATGAAATTCCCTGATCCGTTGATCGCCGGCACCCTGATCCGACGCTACAAACGGTTCCTCAGCGACGTCGAAATCGCCGGCGGTGAGGTCGTGACCGCCCATTGCGCCAATCCCGGGTCGATGATGGGGTTGAACGCGCCGGGCACCGAGGTCTGGCTATCGCCGGCACGCAATCCCAAACGCAAGCTTCGCTATAGCTGGGAGCTTTCACGCATCGGCGGGCATCTGGTCGGGATCAACACGTCCTATCCCAACACCTTGGTCGAAGAGGCCCTCGATGCCGGCAAGATACCGGAGCTCGGGGGCTATTCCTCGGTCCGCCGCGAGGTTCCCTATGGGCGCAATTCGCGCATCGATCTGTTGCTTGAAGCGGAGACGAGGCCCAATTGTTATGTCGAGATCAAGAATGTCACTCTCAAGCGCGCAGCGATGGCGGAATTTCCGGATTCGGTCACGGTCCGCGGCACCAAGCATCTCTTCGAGCTCATGGACATGGTGGATCAAGGGGCCCGCGCCGTCATGCTGTATGTGGTACAACGCGGCGATTGTGAAAGCTTCACCGTCGCCGCCGACATCGATCCCGCCTATGGCGATGCCCTTGCCAAGGCCCTTGAAAAGGGTGTGGAAGCCCTATGTTACAGATGTGATATCGGGCTTGAAGCCATCGAGGTGGATGGCCCCATGCCCATCACGCTCTAGCGGCATTGTTGGGAAATAGGCGAACGCCATGAACAACTTGGAAATCACCGGCGATCAACAAGCCAGCGCCG
>CBDUSV010000272.1:0-4359 GCA_965369885.1 uncultured bacterium | reverse complement strand
GGTCATCAGCGCCCGGCCGATCGCCAGCATCTGCTGCTCGCCGCCGGAAAGCTGGCTGCCCATGGCAATGCTGCGCTCGGCCAGGGCCGGGAACATGGCGTAGATGCGCGCCAGCGTCCAGGGCTCCGGCACCCCGCCCCGGTTGGCGGCGGTGGCGGTGAGGTTCTCAGTCACCGTGAGGTTGGCGAAGATGCGCCGGCCCTCGGGCACCAGGCCGATGCCACGGCGGGCGACCTGATATGGCGCCAGGCCAAGGGTCGAGCGGCCCTCGAATTGGACATCGCCACCATGGGGCGGCGTCATGCCCATGATCGAGTGCACCGTGGTGGTCTTGCCCATGCCGTTGCGCCCCATCAGGGTCACCACCTCGCCGGCCTCGATTTTCAGGCTGACGCCGAACAGGATCTGGCTCGGGCCATAGCTGGTGTGGATGGCATCGACCCTGAGCATCACGCCCCGCCCCTAGCGATACCGGCATCATCGCCGAGATAGGCCTCGCGCACGGCGGGGTCGGCGCGGATCTCGTCCGGTTTGCCGGTGGCGATGGCGCGGCCGTAGGACAACACGGTGATGCGGTCGGCCAGCGCGAACACCGCGTCCATGTCGTGTTCGATCAACAAGATGGTGACAGCGCCTTTCAAGGTGGCCAGAAACGCCACCATGCGCCGGGATTCCTCTGCGCCCATGCCGGCCATGGGCTCGTCGAGCAGCAGCATCTTAGGCGTTGCCGCCAGCGCCATGGCGATCTCGAGATGGCGGTGCTCGCCATGGGAAAGATTGCCGGCGGGCACATCGGCTCGGGCTTCGAGGCCGACCCGGTCAAGGGCCTGGCGGGCGGGGCCGCGCAACGCCTCATCGTCGCGGGCCACCCCCCACATGCCGAAGCTATGTCCGTCATGGGCCTGGACCGCCAAGGCGACATTGTCCAACGCGGTGAACTCCATGAACAGGCTGGTGATCTGGAAGGTCCGCGCCATGCCCAGGAGGGCCCGCTCCGGCGCAGCCAGACCTGCAATATCGACGCCGGCGAATGTGATGGCGCCGCTGTCCGGCGCCACGGATCCAGACAGCTCGCCGATCAGGGTGGTCTTGCCGGCACCGTTGGGGCCGATGATGGCGTGGACCTCGCCGGCCAGGACATCGAGATAAAGATCCTGGGTGGCGACGACACCGCCGAAATGCTTGTTCAGTCCCCGGATCGACAGCATCGCTTCAGCCATCGTCCCGCCCCTGCCCCACCAATAGACCCCACTTCTCCAACAGACCCAGAAGCCCGCCACGGCCAAACAACACCACCGCGATCAGGAACGGCCCGAAGATCAGCTGCCAATGCACGGTCCAGCCCGACAGCAGCTCTTCCAGCAGCAGATATATGGCGGCGCCCGCCACCGGCCCGGCGAGCGAGCCCATGCCGCCCAGCAGCACCATGAAGATGAGCTCGCCGGAATGGGTCCAATGCATCATGTCGGGATTGACGAAGTCGGTATGGTTGGCCAGCAAGGCCCCGGCGACGCCTGCCATGACGCCGGCGATGACGAAGACGGCAAGCCGGTAGCGCAGCGTCGGAAAGCCGAGGGCCTGCATCCTGGCCTCGTTGGACCTGGCACCCTGGATCACCATGCCAAAGCGCGAATTGACCAAGCGGTGGCACAGATAAAGCGCTGCCGCCAGGGCGGTGAACACCAGGTAATAAAAACTCGGCCGGTGGTTGAGATCGATCAGGCCGAAAAAGCTGCTGCGTTGGTCGATATTGAGGCCGTCATCGCCGCCGAAGACATCGAGGCTGACGCCGAGGAAGAACAGCATCTGGGCCAGCGCCAGGGTGATCATGATGAAATAGACCCCACGGGTGCGCAGAGATATGGCGCCGAACACCAAGGCCACCAGGGCCGAGATGGCGACGGCGATGGCCAGTTGCACGGCGCCGTTGGTGACCCCGTAAAATGCCGAGATGCCGACCGCATAGGCGCCGAGGCCGACATAGACCGCATGGCCGAAGCTGATCATGCCGCCATAGCCCATCAACAGATTGAGGCTGAGGGCGGCGATGGCGAGGATCATGATGCGCTGGGCCACCAGCATGTAGAACGGCTGGTCCAGCACCGTCGCCGCCACCGGCACCAGGGCCAGGGCCACGAACAGGGCGGCGACGACGCCGGCTTTGAGGTTCATCTTCATCCCGTGCGCGCCGGGAACAGGCCCTGGGGGCGGAAGAACAACACCGCCACCATCAGGATGTAGATCAGCATCGACGCCACCGCCGGCGCCGCGGTCTCGGCGGCATTGGCGGACAGGAACAGCTTGAACAGGCCGTCGAGGAAGGACCGCCCCAGGGTGTCGATGACCCCGATCCCGATGGCGGCGACGAAGGCGCCCTGGATCGAACCGATGCCGCCGATGACGATGACGACGAAGGCTAAGATCAGGATCTCCTCGCCCATGCCGATGGCGACCGAGAGGATCGGCGCCGCCATCACCCCGGCAAGCCCGGCCAGGGCCGCGCCCAAGCCGAAGACCAGGGTGAACAGCAGTTTGATATCGACCCCAAGGGCGCCGACCATGGTGCGGTCCGAGGCGCCGGCGCGGATCAGCATGCCGATGCGGGTGTGGGCGACCACCAGATAGAGCAACGCCGCCGTGACAAGGCCGACGCCGATCACGCACAGGCGGTAGACCGGATAGGGAAAGCCGAAGATCGTCACCGCTGAATCGAGGAACGCCGGCAGCGGCATCTCCAACCCCTCGGGCCCCCACACCACGCGGACCAGTTCATTGAAGAACAGGATCAGCCCGAAGGTGACCAGCACCTGGTCAAGGTGGCCGCGGCCATAAAGGCTGCGCAACAGGGTGACCTCGAAGATGATGCCGATGATCACCGCCGCCACGATGGCGGCGCCTATCGCCAACAGGAACGAGCCGGTGGCGATGGCGACGGTGGCGGCGACGAAGGCGCCGATCATATAGAGCGAGCCATGGGCCAAATTCATCAGGTCCATGACGCCGAACACCACCGTCAGCCCCGCCGCCAACAGGAACAACAGGATGCCGAGCTGCACCCCGTTGAGCAGTTGTTCGAATAGCAGGGTCCAATCCATGTCCGGGATGCTTTAGCGAAGCCGCCACGGGGCCGGCGGCGGGCGGGCTACCATCGCATCCGGCACTGCTTGTAGTAGGGATCCTTGTGGTCCTTGAACACCGTGGCGACGATGCGGTTGGTCCAGTTGCCGTCCTTGTCGGTCACCACCTGGCGCAGATAGAAGTTCTGAATCGGGAAATGGTTCTGGTTGTAGCGGTAGGGCCCGCGCACCGATTCGAAGTCGGCCTTGCGCAGGGCCCGGCGGATGCCGTCCTTGTCCTTGAGCCTGCCCTTGACCGCGACCAGGGCGCTGTTGATCAGCATGATCGAATCATAGCTCTGGGCCGCGTAGTGGGAGGGATAGCGGCCGTATTTCTTGCGGAAGCCGCCGACAAAGCGCCGGTTGGCCGGGGTGTCGAGATCCGGCGACCAGAAGTTGGTGTTGAAGCTGCCCAACACCCCATCCATCTTGGCGGTCTGCAATTTCGGCAGGCTGATGGAATCGACGCTGAACACCGAATAGAGCGGAATCTTGCCGTTGAGGCCGGCCTGCTTGAACTGGCGCAAAAAGGCACCGGTGTGCTTGCCGGGGAAGAAGATGAAGACGGCGTCGGGCTTGGCCGCGCGCACCTTGGCGATCTCGGCGGAGAAATCGATCTGGCCCGGCCATTTGGTCATGTCCTTGCCGGCGACCTTGCCGCGAAAGGTACGCTCGACCCCGGTGACCATGTTCTTGCCGGCGGCATAGTTGGGGGCGATGATATAGAGGCTCTTGACGCCGCGGTCGTTCAGCACCTTGCCGAGCGCCATCGGCACCTGGTCGTTCTGCCACGAGGTGGTGAAGATATTCTTGTGGCACAGCTTGCCCGCGATCTGGCTGGCGCCGGCGTTGGAGATGATCAGGAAGGCGCCGGAATCGACCACGGTCTTGCGCGAGGCCAGCAACACGTGGGACCAGATATAGCCCGAGACGAAATGGACCTTGTCGCGGGTCACCAGGCGCTGGGTCTTCTGCTTGCCGATCTGGGGCTTGAACTGATCATCGGCATAGATGACCTTGGCGTCGAGGCCCGCCATCTTGTGGCCGAGATGATCGAGGGCGAGATCGACGGCGTTCTTCATGTCGCGGCCGATGACGCCGGCGGATGTCGTCAGCGTGGTGACGAAGCCGATCTTGACGGTCTTGGCTTGGGCGGTGGGGATCGCCAGCACCGCAAGCGCGGCGGAAATCATCCACAACATGGCCAGATTTTTCATGGTTCGTGCTCCCCTATGCCCGGTTG
>CBDUSV010000271.1:0-4364 GCA_965369885.1 uncultured bacterium | reverse complement strand
ACTGGCTCATGCTCACCGCCGAGGGCCGTCTCGAAGAGGCCTATGAAATCTCGGCCGCCACCAACAACTTCCCGGAAATCTGCGGACGCATCTGCCCCCAGGACCGTCTGTGCGAGGGCAACTGCGTGCTCGAACAGTCTGGCCACTCCACGGTGACCATCGGCTCCATCGAAAAATACATCACCGACACCGCCTGGAACAAAGGCTGGATCAAGCCGGTGGCGCCGCCTTCCGAGCGTGACCAATCGGTCGGCATCATCGGCGCCGGCCCCGGAGGCCTCGCCGCCGCCGAACAGCTGCGCCGCAAGGGCTACCAAGTCACGGTTTATGACCGCTATGACCGCATCGGCGGTTTGCTGATCTACGGCATTCCCAATTTCAAGCTGGAAAAAGACATCGTCGAGCGCCGCGGCAAGTTGCTGGCCGCCGGCGGCGTCGAATTCCGCCTCAATTTCGAGGTCGGCCGCGATGCCACCCTGGCAGAGCTCCGCGAGCGCCACGACGCCGTGCTCATCGCCACCGGGGTTTACCAGGCCCGCGACATCGCCATGCCCGGCGCCGGCCTTGGCAACATCTTCGATGCCATGCCCTATCTCACCGCGGCCAACCGCAAGGGGTTGGGTGACGCGGTTGCCGATTTCGACAATGGCACCCTCGATGGCGCCGGCAAGAACGTCGTCATCATCGGCGGCGGCGATACCGCCATGGACTGCGTGCGGACAGCGGTGCGCCAGGGCGCCAAGTCGGTCAAGTGCCTCTATCGCCGCGACCGCGTCAACATGCCCGGGTCCATGCGCGAGGTTAAACATGCGGAAGAGGAGGGCGTGCAGTTCGTCTGGCTCGCCGCGCCCGAGGCGATGCTGGGTGACGGCGTGGTGTCCGGCGTGCGCGCCATCCGCATCCATTTGGGTGTTCCCGATGCCTCGGGGCGCCAGACCCCCCAGCCCATCGACGGATCGAGCTTCACCGTCGACGCCGACATGGTGATCAAGGCCTTGGGCTTCGATCCCGAGGACGTCCCCACCATGTTCGGCACTTCCGATATTGGCGTCACCCGGTGGGGAACCCTCAAGATCGATTACCGGTCGATGATGACCACCCTGGACGGCGTGTTCGCCGTCGGCGATATCGTGCGCGGCGCGTCGCTGGTGGTGTGGGCGATCCGCGACGGCCGCGATGCCGCCGAATCCATCCACGGCTTTCTGCAAGCCGCCGCGGCCGGGATGCACAGCGGCGGCGCCGACATCTCGAACCTGGTGCGGGCATCATGAGCCGTAAAAAGATCACCACCCCCGGGAATGCCGGCGAACGCTTCATCAATGAATGGCGCGCCAACGCCCAAAGACTTGAAGCGGCGGGCACCTACGCCCCCGAACAAGAGCACGATGCCTGCGGTGTCGGCCTGATTGCCGCCATCGACGGCAAGCCGCGCCGCGAAGTGGTGGTTGCCGGCATCAACGCCTTGAAGGCATTGTGGCACCGCGGCGCCGTCGATGCCGATGGCAAGACCGGCGACGGCGCCGGCATCCATGTGGAAATCCCCCAGGACTTCTTCCGCGAGCACATCGCCCGTACCGGTCACGAACCGGGTCCGGGCCGGCTAGCGGTGGGCATGGTGTTCCTGCCCAAGACCGACTTCGCCGGTCAGGAGCGCTGCCGCACCATCGTCGAGACCGAGACCCTGCGCTTCGGCTATGGCATCTATGGCTGGCGCCAGGTCCCGGTGGACGTCTCGGTGATCGGCGAGAAGGCCAACGCCACCCGGCCCGAGATCGAGCAGATCATGATCGCCTCCAAACCCGGGGTTACCGCCGCCCAGTTCGATCTCGATCTTTTCATCATCCGCCGGCGCATCGAAAAACGCGTCCTCGATGAACACATCAACGATTTCTACATCTGTTCGCTGAGTTGCCGCTCGGTGATCTACAAGGGCCTGTTCCTGGCCGAGCAGGTGACGGCGTTCTATCCCGATTTGCTGGATGAGCGTTTCGTCTCGTCCTTCGCCATCTTCCACCAGCGCTATTCCACCAACACCTTCCCCAATTGGCGCCTGGCCCAGCCTTTCCGCATGCTCGCCCACAACGGCGAGATCAACACGCTCCGGGGCAATGTCAACTGGATGCACAGCCACGAGGCCCGCATGGTCTCCGATGTCTTCGGTGACAATGTCGACGACATCAAGCCGGTGGTGCAGTCGGGAAGCTCGGATTCGGCGGCGCTCGACGCGGTGTTCGAGGCCATGGTCCATGCCGGGCGCTCGGCGCCCATGGTCAAAAGCATGCTGATCCCGGTTTCCTGGGTCGACAAGGACACCTGGTCCGAGAACCACAGGAGTTTTTACAGTTACTGCAACTGCGTCATGGAACCGTGGGATGGCCCCGCCGCCATAGCCGCCACCGACGGCCGCTGGGTGATCGCGGGCATGGACCGCAATGGCCTGAGGCCGATGCGCTTCACCATCACCGGGGACGGGCTTTTGATCGTCGGATCGGAATCGGGGATGGTGCCGATCATCGAGGCCGAGGTCGTCGAGAAGGGCCGTGTCGGCCCCGGCGAGATGATCGCGGTCGATCTCGAGGAGGGCCGCTTCTACCACAAGAGGGAAATCCTTGATTTGTTGTCGTCCCGCCATCCCTACAGCAAGTGGGTGGAGAACATCACCCAGCTCGAAAGCCTGCTCGAGGGCAAGGGCCGGGCGCCGGAACCGAAGACCCGCCAGGACCTGCGCCGCCATCAGCGCATGTTCGGATACAACATGGAAGAGCTCGAGCTCATCCTCCAGCCCATGGTCGAAGACTCCAAGGAACCGATCGGGTCGATGGGCGACGACACGCCCCTGGCAGTGTTGTCGGACAATTACCGCGGGCTCCACCACTTCTTCCGCCAGAATTTCAGCCAGGTCACCAACCCGCCGATCGATTCGTTGCGCGAACGCTATCAAATGAGCCTGAAGACATGGCTCGGCAATCGCGGCAATATCCTCGACGAGGATTCCGAACAGACCCGGTTGCTGCAACTCGATTCGCCGGTGCTTGGCAATGCCGCCTTCGCCGCCATGCGCGAACATATGGGCCAAGACGCGGTCGAGATCGACTGCACGTTTTCCACATCGGGCGGTGACAACGCGCTGCCCGATGCGCTGGCCCGGATCCAGCGTGAAACCGAGGACGCCGTCCGCGAAGGCTGCATGCACGTCATCCTCAGTGACGAGATGGTCAATCCCGACCGTGCCCCGATCCCCGCCATCCTGACCACCGGCGCGGTGCACACCCACTTGACGCGCCAGCGCCTGCGCACCTTCACATCGCTCAATGTGCGCTCGGCCGAATGTCTCGACGTCCAATATTTCGCCGTGTTGATCGCGGTGGGCGCGACAACGGTCAATGCCTACCTCGCCGAGGACACCATCGCCGACCGCCACGGCCGCGGCCTGTTCGGAAACTCACAGCTCAGCGAATGCCTTGAGCAATACCGCAGCGCGGTGGATCAGGGCATCCTCAAGATCATGTCGAAGATGGGGATCTCGGTGTTGAGTTCCTATCGCGGCGGCTACAATTTCGAGGCCGTGGGCCTGTCGCGGTCGCTGGTGGCCGAGTATTTCCCGGGCATGACCTCGCGCATCTCGGGCATCGGGCTCGCCGGCATTCAACGCAAGGTCCTGGAGATTCACGGCAAGGCCTATGAAGACGACATCGTCACCCTGCCGGTGGGCGGGTTCTACGGCTTTCGCCAGTCCGGCGAGGTCCACGGCCTGACCGGCGACAAGATCCACACCCTGCAGGCGGCGGTGGCGACCGATTCCTACGCCACCTACCGGAAATTCAGCGCCGCGACCCATGATTCCCAACCGATAAATTTGCGCGATCTTCTCGATTTCAAGCGCGACCGCGACCCCATCGATATCGAAGAAATCGAATCCATCACCGAAATCCGCAAGCGTCTGGTGGCGCCGGGAATCTCCCTCGGCGCGCTCAGCCCCGAGGCCCACGAGACCCTGACCATCGCCATGAACCGCATCGGCGCCAAATCGGATTCCGGCGAAGGCGGCGAGGACCCGGCGCGCTACAGCCTTCGCCCCAACGGCGACAACGCGTCGTCGGCGATCAAGCAGGTGGCGTCGGGCCGCTTCGGGGTCACCGCCGAGTATCTCAACAATTGCCGCGAGATCGAGATCAAGATCGCCCAGGGCGCCAAGCCCGGCGAGGGCGGCCAGCTCCCCGGCATCAAGGTCTCGGAAATGATCGCCCGGCTGCGCCATTCGACGCCGGGCATTACCCTGATCTCGCCGCCGCCCCACCACGACATCTATTCGATCGAGGACCTGGCCCAGCTGATCTACGACCTCAAGCAGATCAACCCGGACG
>CBDUSV010000270.1:0-4368 GCA_965369885.1 uncultured bacterium | reverse complement strand
GTTGTCCGCGCTTGGCACGCCGTCCATGGTGGCGACGCCGCCATAGGTGACAAAGGTGTTGCCGGTCTCGGGCAGACGCCTGGCGCCGCCTTGAAAGCAGGCGAACAGCCTATCCCCAGCGGCATCGCCATATGACCACACTTGTTCGACGGTTCCGGCGTCTTCATCGATGGAAAATTCGACGGCGCGGCTGTAGCAGTCCCGATCCGCCATGGCGGGGTCGAACGGCACGGCGCGGTGATTTCCATTGTCGAAACACAGGATGTTTCCCGATGGCGTCACCGAACAATCATGCTGATGGTACTGCCATTGGAGATCGCCTTTTGGCGTCAGCAGTTTGTCCGACCATGGCCGGCGCCAATTTTCCGGCGGCCCCAGGATCCATTTCAACGCGCCGGAACCACGGTCGAATTTGATGATGCAGTCCTGGGTTCTGAGCGACACCAGGATCGAATCATCGCGCCCGTCATAGCTTGCGCAATTGGCGTGGGCCCAGTCGTTGCTGTTCGGCCAGTCCCGATTGACCGCGGTGGTGCGCCGCGAGCCGTAGCAGATGCGATAGGGATCGAGCATGTCGAGGAGGTGCCACTGGCGCTCGACAACACCGGCCAGGGTGACCTCGACGACAACGTCGCCGATCAACAGCGCGGTCTCGGCCGGGGCATCGGCGTCGGTATCGCTGCCGGGCCAGTTCTCGAACTGTCTTGCTTCGTTGCTGAGCAGCAGAAGATTGCCGTTCGGCAGCACGTCTATGGTGTGGTGAAACCGCGCCATGTCAATTTCGACACTGCCGGCCGGGGGCGCGGCATTTTTCCATTTCCCCGCCGCGTGCCACCGGCGCAATGGGCGGCCCGAGAGGTCAATCTCGTTGATCAGCCCGGGGCCGGGCTGGGAGAACAGGATATTGCCGTTCCCATGGAGGCGGACATCCTGGGTCGGCGCATCGAATTTTTGTTGAAAGACCACATCGCCGGAGCGGCCGATGCCGACAATCCAGCCGGCCTTGACCGTGTCCCTATCCGTGCCGGCGGGGCGCACATTGAACAACATGATCCCCGGCTCGCGGCGCGCCGCATCACATGTCTCCAGACGCAAGGGCGGCAGGCTTTGTTCGGTCACTGTATTTCCATCCAGTCTGGTTTCTCCACGAATTCAATTGTGGCGGATCAAGCGGCCAATGACAACGCAACGGCGGCGCCGCGAGCCTTGCCTAGACCAGCCGCAGAACGCCCTTGTAAATCAGGCCGAAGGCCGACAGCAGGATGACCAACTGGACCAGGCGGTGATAGCGCTCTGGCGTTGCCGTGCGGAAATACCGGGTTCCCAGCCAGACCCCGACATAGACCACCGGCAACAGAATAATGGCCTCGGCCACCAGCTTGAGCGATATCAGCCCCCCCACGCCAGTCACCACCAGACGCCAGCACATCAACAAGGTGCCGATCAGGATCAGGGTCCCCCTCAGCGAGACATGGTTGGCGCAGGCGTGCCTGAGATAGACCGCGATGCTGACAACCCCCCCGGCCCCGGCAATTCCGTTGACGAAGCCAGCCACCAGGGACAGGCCCAGCGCCACCGGCAAGGCGCGCAGGTTCATGTGTTTGAACGCCCGGTCCAACACATGGCCCATGTCCAACATGATCAGGACCGCAATGACGCTGCCCAGCACCAGGGTGAACCTATCGGTTCCCATATTGGCGAACACCCACACGCCGCCGGGAATGCCGGCCATCATCGCCACCAGAACCGGGCGCGCGATCGCCCGGTCGCCATCGCGAATGCCTTCCGGCAGCATCTGCAGTTGGGGCAGGGTCCCCGCCACCAGGGCCAACAGCACGGCATGATGGGGCTCGATCAACAACGAGGTGATGATGACGATGGGCGCGACCGCTCCGAAGCCCAGAACGCCGCGGGTAATGAAGGCGGCGAAATAGATCGCCACGATGACCGCCACAAGGCTCAAGGGAATGTCATGGAACGGTTGCCCGGCGAGGACATAGAGACCGCCGAAGAGATGCGCCATGCGCTCGAACACTTAAATCCCGTACATGAAAGCTGAAGGTTGAAGAGGAATGTCTTAGGTGGGTCAGAACATAATCCGGCGCAATTGTCTGACAAAGTATTTTTCTGATGATAGATTGGCGCCATGGCGACGTCCGGGGATTTGGTCGAGACATTGCGCTGGCAGATCGAGGCCGGCGCCGACGAGGCCATTGCCGAGACGCCCCAGGACCGCCTCGCCGCCGCGCCACCAACACCGGAACCCACGCCGGAACCCCAAGGCCAACCCAAGCCACAACCTTCGCCATCCCCGGCCACCACCAGCGCGACCAACACCACCAGCGCCCACACCCTTGCCGCCGCCGCCAACAGCCTCGATGAGCTGCGCCAGGCGTTGGTGGATTTCGAGGGCTGCGCGTTGAAGGCCACCGCCACCAACATGGTGTTCGGCGACGGCAACCCGGAGGCCCGGGTCATGCTGGTGGGCGAGGCGCCCGGCGCCGACGAGGACCGCCAGGGCGTTCCCTTCGTCGGTGTTTCCGGCCAATTGCTCGACCGCATGCTGGCGGCCATCGGCCTCGACCGGCAAAGCGCCTACATCACCAACATGCTGTTCTGGCGCCCGCCGGGCAACCGCAACCCCACGCCAGCCGAGATCGCGGCCTGTCTGCCCTTCGTCGAACGCCATATCGAACTGGTCGACCCGGACGTCTTAGTCCTGGTCGGCGGCACCGCGGCCAAGACCATGCTGGGGCAAAGCGAAGGCATCATGAAACTGCGCGGGCGCTGGTTCAATTTCGAGACCGGCCACATGGCAAGCCCGATCCCGGCGCTGGCGATCTTCCACCCGGCCTATCTGCTGCGATCGCCGGCCCAGAAACGCAGCGCCTGGCGCGACATGCTGATGATCAAACAAAAGCTGGCGGATTCCGGCGGCGATTGATCGTGGCCTGAAGCCCTCCCAATCTCGGCGTTCAAACCAAGCTAGACCGGCTTTCCGCTATATGTTGTGGGAATTGTGAAGCCGGCCACAACTTCTTGACAATTGTTATCGAGTTCCCTAGCTTGCGATTAGTCGTAATAGTACCAAAAGTTGGCCTTCTGATTTCGTGGCTTGGGGTATCTGGGGGCATTTGTAGCTGTTTGCTCTAATTAGAACTGCGTCGGCCGGCTTTTCGTTGGGAGAACAAAGTTGAAAAGGAGTTGACCACAAGGAGCTCGATTTATGCGGATCATAGCAGTTGCGTCCCAAAAAGGCGGTGTCGGAAAAACCACATTGGCAGGCCATATCGCCGTACAGGCAGAGCGTGATGGCGCGGGCCCCGTCGCCTTGGTCGACGCCGACCCGCAAGGTTCTCTCGCCGATTGGTGGAATGACCGCAAAAAGGTTACCCCGGTCTTTGCCCAAACCTCCGTCCTTGCGCTTAACGATGACATCGACCGCTTGCGTGATATTGGCATCGCCCTTGTGGTGGTCGACACCCCTCCTGCCATCACATCGACCATCGGCAAGGTCATCGAGGTCGCGGACCTGGTGGTGATACCCACCCGGCCCAGCCCGCACGATTTGCGCTCCGTCGGCAAGACGGTGTCTCTCGTCGAAGGATTGGAAAAGCCGTTCGTCTTCGTCGTCAACAACGCATCGTCCCGCGCCAATATCACCGTCGAGGCGGTGATCGCCTTGTCGCAATACGGCCCGCTGGCGCCGTCAATCATCCATCAGCGCACTGACTTCGCATCAAGCATGATCGATGGCCGCACCGTCATGGAAATCCCCCGCAGGTCCCCGTCATCCGACGAGATCGCCAAGCTATGGTCATATCTGGACGATCGCCTCGACAGGATTTTCCAGCCCGAAGCCATGCAGCCGCTCCATTCCCTCGGCTCGGCCCACGGCGGGACTTTGAAAGCACATTGATGTGACTGCCGGGGACGTGACCGCCAGTGACGTGACCGCCAGTGACTCGACCGCCAAGAACGCGGCCGCGAAAAAGGTCGCAACGCTTTCGGCGTCCCTGATCGCCCTCAAGCATGAGGCTTCCCCAGAGGGCTTTGCACATCCCTTCCACCACCCCACGCAGCCGCAACCGCCGCCAACGGCAATAACATCCTTGCTGAATTCGGCCGGCCGGATGTTGCCGCTGGCAATCGTCCTTGTGGTGCTGAATCTGCTCTTGATGCTGACCTGGTTGGCCTGGGAAACCACCATGAAAACCGGCGGCGAAACCGTCGTAACCGACACCGATTTATCCAACACCGATTTATCCAACACGGGCGCCATCACCGCGGCCGGGACGGCCGACCACGTAAGCCCCGGCACTCCACCGCGCCCAAGCTCGGATGACGTGCCGCTTGAGCGCAAGGCCC
>CBDUSV010000269.1:0-4391 GCA_965369885.1 uncultured bacterium | reverse complement strand
CAATGCGGCGCTGACCGCGTTCTACGTCACCTTCGGCGATGTCATGACCACCGATGAGGTCATCCACTGCATCGGCGCCACCACCACCCTTAAGGCCGCCGCCGGCTGAGCGCCGGGCTGGGTCCGGGTTTCACGTGAAACTATCCGTCAACGGCCATGACTGCGTCTATGAGGTTTCGGGCGAGGGCGCCAATCTCACCTTGCTGCACAGCGTGGGCCTCAGCACAAGAGAAGGCTGGCGCCATCAAATCCCCGAGCTGGCGCGGCGCCATCGGGTGCTGAGCTACGACATTCGCGGGCTTGGGTGTTCAGGGCGGGGAGGGGCGCCCCTGGGCATCGCCACCTTCGTTGATGATTTGGCGGCGCTATTGGCGGCGTTGGACATCGGGCGCACCGCGCTGATGGGGGTTTCCCTCGGCGGTTTCATCGCCCAGTCCTTCACCCTGGCCCACCCTGAGTGCGTCACGGCGCTGGTCCTGGTCTCGACCACCAGTCATATCCCCGGAACCAATGCGGCGCGGCGCGAGGGCCGCAACCAGGCCATCCGCGCCCGTGGCATGGCGGCCGCCGCCGATGGCCAGATCGCCAGTCATTTTTCGCCGGACTTTATCGCCGCCAACCCGGAGACCGTGGCCTGGTACCGCGCCCATTACCTGGCCAACGATCCCGAAAGCTATATCGATATCATGAATGATCTTGGCGGCTTCGATTGCCGTGGCGAGATCGGCGCCATCACCTGTCCGACCCTGATCATCGCCGGCGGTGATGACACCAGCTCGGTCAGCGGCAAGGACCTGGCGAGTGCCCATCATCTCCACCACGGGATCCCGGGCGCCGAACTGGTGGTCATCCCCGGCGCCTTGCACTACCCCAATATCGACCATGCGGACGAATTCAACCAAGCGGTGCTCGGCTTCCTGAACCGTCCAGGCGTGGTGGATTGTGGGGTGGATTAGTGGAGCTTGAGGGAAGAGAACGACGCGGCGATCCGGTAACGGTCATCGAGGCCCATGGGCTCTTCGACGCGGACCACGGTGGCTTCGACCAGGGCATGGATCGGGATCCCGTTTCCATCCTTCGAAGGGATCGAAATCGCCATCTTGATCGGCCGGCCACAGTTTAATTCGCGATCGGTTTCGAACATGACCCCGAATTCATTAATATCTAGGGTCGTGCCCAAACCCTCGGCCCAACGCACTGGAAACGCACAGTTTATGCGTTCGGCGCGGCGCCGTTCCGATACGTCGGTGCTGACAGCGGAAGCATACACTGGACATAACCCCTGGTTTTTTAGACGTATTCTATAGTTCTATTTAATCGTACAAATCTTAACCAAAGGTTACCATCGGCCCTCCCTGGGCGTCTTTATTTGACCAAAAACTCAGAAATTATGATTAAAAAACAGTGTATTACATGGTGTTGGCGGGCTTCGGGCCGATCGCCGGGCGCCGCGTGGCGCGGTTAGGCCTTGGAAAGGAAGATGGAAGACATCGACCTTCTCCGCATGCTTGATGCCGCCCACAGGGAAGGGCGCATCACCATCGTGATCGAGGCCCAAAAACTCGACCACATGGATTCGCCGATTG
The DNA here is from genome assembly GCA_965369885.1 of uncultured bacterium. Lineage (GTDB taxonomy): Bacteria > Pseudomonadota > Alphaproteobacteria > SMXQ01 > SMXQ01 > JAZFWG01. The sequence continues at coordinate 2,805 of CBDUSV010000269.1, read as the reverse complement.
CCGTGGATGCGGATTCCAACCGCTGGCTCTATGGCCTGGCGGTCTGCGTCGGTGTGATCTGGTGGTATGGCGGACCCGATTATGGCGTGAGAGCGCTCATCGCCGCGGCGGTGATCTATGGCACCATCGGCCGCCATATGGTGGAACGCAACCTCCGCCGGCGTTTTTTCGAGACCGGCATCCAGGACATCATCACATGGCGGAAACTGTGGCGCTTAAAGGGCATCACCATGGAACATCCGGACAGCGGCGCGGTTTGTGCTTCCCCCGAGGGCAATTGGCAGCGTTTTGTCCTTGATCATCTCATCATTTGAACCATGGCGGCGGCGTCGCCATCTTCACATTCCACCGGTGGCGCCCCCGGCAATGATTGCCAAGGCGGAATTTCCATGGCACAAACCCGCCTTGACTCTCCTTAAGGGGATTGAGTGTCGGCATGAGACATCTCCTTCTTCGTTATCTGGGCCCCATGGTTGTGGCGACGATGCTGGCCACGCCAACTATCACCGCGGCCGCCGCCGAAAGCGATTTCAAGGTATGGCTCAAGGGTGTCCATGACGAAGGTCTCAGGCGTGGGATTTCCCAAAAGACCCTGGACGAAGCCTTGGGTGGGCTCACGCCGATTGCCCGAGTCATCGAGCTTGATCGCCGTCAGCCCGAATTCACCCTGACTTTCCGGCGCTATCTGAACAACGTCGTCCCCAAAAGCCGGGTCCGCAAGGGGCGGCAAAAACTCAGGGAAAATCAGAACCTGCTACGCAAGGTTGGCGCCCATTTCGGGGTCCAGCCCCGTTTCATTGTCGCCTTGTGGGGCATCGAAACCAGCTTTGGCCGTTACCTCGGTGGCTTTAACGTCGTACAGGCCCTGGCGACGCTGGCCCATGACGGGCGCCGCAGCTCTTATTTCCGCAAGGAGCTTTTCAACGCCCTCAAGATCATCAATCAAGGCCATGTGACCGCCGCCGCCATGAAGGGGTCCTGGGCCGGCGCCATGGGCCAGAGTCAGTTCATGCCGTCGAGCTTCCTCAATTTTGCTGTCGACTTTGACGGTGATGGGCGCCGCGACATCTGGCGCACCTCTGCCGACGTCTTCGCCTCGGCGGCGAACTATCTGGCGCGGTCTGGCTGGCGCGCTGACCAGACTTGGGGGCGCCAGGTCAAGCTGCCGCCGGGTTTTGCTTCGCGGATCGACGGCCTTATGCCCAAGACCCGGCCCAGGGGTTGCCGGGCCCTGAAAAGACTGTCAGTGCGCAAACGGCTGAGCCAATGGCAGAAGTTGGGTGTGCGCCGCGCCGATGGCGGTGACTTGCCCAGCCGGGACCTCAGGGCCTCGTTGATCCTGCCCGAGGGGCCCGACGGGCGGGCCTATCTGGTCTACCGCAATTTCCGAACAACCCTGAAATGGAATTGCTCGATATTTTTCGCCACCGCGGTTGGACTCCTTGCCGACCGCATCCGTGGCGGTTAGACTACTATATCGGTGGTGTAATTATATGATGGCCACAACATCATGGGTTTGAGATCCCGCACATTTGCTAACATCGTCGCGGCGGCGGCCCTAATGCTTGGCGCCTGCGCCGAAACCGAACTGATCGTCCATACCGTGAAACAGATCGGCGGCGAAGCTGACAGCGTCACCCCCGATCCGGTCTACAAAATCGGCAAGCCCTATAAGATTGACGGAATCTGGTATTACCCGGCGGTCAATTACAACTATTCGGAAACCGGCATTGCGTCCTGGTACGGCAAAAAGTTTCATGGCCGCACCACCGCCAACAATGAAATCTACGACATGAACAAGGTGACGGCGGCCCACCGCACCCTGCCGCTGCCATCGGTGGTCCGGGTGACCAATCTCGATAACGGGCGCTCGATCCGCCTTCGGGTCAATGATCGTGGCCCCTTCAAGCACGGCCGCATCATCGATCTTTCACGCCGCGCCGCCCAGATTCTCGGCTTTGCCCGCAAGGGCACCGCCCGGGTCAGGGTCGAGCTCGAAGCCGACGACAGCCGCCAGCTTGCGGTGCAAATGTCGAGCCAGGGGGCAGAGGGCCGGACCGAGACCGCCGCGGTCAAGGCGGTGCCCCGGGACAGTGTCACGGTTGAGAACCTGTCCGGCGCCAAACCCATCCCGTCCAAGCGCCCGGTTCCGGTTTCCGCCATGTCGTCAAATTCATCCGATGGCGTCAATGGCAGCCGGATGGCGGCCTTGGCCGCACCCAAGGGCGAGGCCGTCACCGTGGTCCCGGTCAAGGAGACGCGGCTGTTCATCCAGGTCGGCGCCTTTGCCAAATATCACAACGCCAACCGCTTGAGGGCCCTGGTCTCCATGCTCGGCCCCACCAAGGTCACGGCGGTGCAACTGGGCACGCAACAATTGTTCCGTGTTCGCGTTGGCCCTATTGGTTCGGTGAAGGCCGCCGATCGCACGCTTGATCGTCTGATCAGGGCGGGCTATTCCTCGGCCCGATTGATCGTCGATTGAAAAGCCGCGATGAAGATATGAATTTTACGCCGTCTGGAATATTCACGAGAGCAAATTGATGCCGCGAGACGTTTTGCCGAGCCCCAAGCTCTTACCCCGCCGTGCTTTGCCCCACATGGGATGGGCAATATGTTTCATCGCCGTCTGGCTTGTCCTGTTGGCGCCGGCGCCGGCGGGGGCGATCGAGAGCATCGCCAAACAAGCCATCCTGGTCGACTACCACACCGGTGCCGTCATGTTTGAAAAACAAGCCGATGAGCTCATGCCGCCATCATCCATGAGCAAATTGATGACGGTGTATATGGCCTTCGAACGCTTGA
>CBDUSV010000268.1:0-4466 GCA_965369885.1 uncultured bacterium | reverse complement strand
CACACCGGCGCCCACAAGATCAACAATTGCCTGGGTCAGATTCTGCTGGCCAAGCGCATGGGCAAGCGGCGCATCATCGCCGAGACCGGCGCCGGCCAGCACGGCGTCGCCGCCGCCACGGTCTGCGCCCTGTTCGACTTGCCGTGCACCGTCTATATGGGCGAGATCGACATCGAGCGCCAGTCTCCCAACCTGTTCCGCATGAAGCTGCTCGGCGCCGAGGTGGTGCCGGTGTCGTCGGGCTCCAGGACCCTGAAGGACGCCATGAACGAGGCGCTGCGCGATTGGGTCAGCAATGTCGCCGATACCTTCTATCTCATCGGCACCGTCGCCGGGCCCCACCCCTATCCCGCCATGGTGCGCGACTTCCAATCGGTGATCGGCAATGAAGTCCGCGATCAGATCATGGCGGCCGAGGGCCGCCTGCCCGACAGCCTGGTGGCCTGCATTGGCGGCGGCTCCAACGCCATCGGCCTGTTCCACCCCTTTCTCGACGACGCCGATGTGGCGATGGTCGGCGTCGAGGCTGCCGGCAAGGGCATCGAGACCGGCGAACATGCCGCCTCGATCAGTGCCGGCGGCCCCGGCGTGCTCCACGGCAACCGCAGCTATCTGCTCCAGGACGAAGACGGCCAGATCAAGGAGGCCCATTCGATCTCGGCCGGGCTCGACTATCCCGGCATCGGCCCGGAACACGCCTGGCTCAATGATATGGGGCGGGTGCAATATGTCGCCGTCACCGACCAAGAAGCCCTGGCCGCGTTCCAGCTGTGCTCGAAACTGGAAGGCATCATCCCGGCGCTCGAGCCCGCCCATGCCCTTGCCCATGTCGCCAAGACCGCCGGCGATCTCGACAAGGATCATATCCTGGTGATGAATCTGTGCGGCCGCGGCGACAAGGACATCTTCACCGTCGCCAAGGTCATGGGGATCGATCTGTGAACGCGCGATCCCCTGATCGCATCGCCCGGCGCTTCAAGGCCCTGGGTGACGAGGGCCGCGCCGGTCTCATCACCTTCGTGACCGCCGGCGATCCCGATCCCGAAGCCTCCCTCGCCCTGGTGCGCGGGCTCCCGGATGCCGGCGCCGACATTATCGAGCTCGGCATGCCTTTCACCGATCCCATGGCCGACGGGCCGGCGATCCAGGCGTCATCGCTACGCGCGCTCAAGGCCGGGGCCAGCCTGGTGCGTACCCTCGATCTGGTGCGCGCCTTTCGCCAGGGCGACGGCGACACCCCCATCGTGCTGATGGGCTATTACAATCCGATCTACATCTATGGCCCGGAGCGTTTCATCAAAGACGCCTTGGCCGCCGGGGTCGACGGCGTCATCGTGGTCGATCTGCCGCCGGAAGAAGACGAGGAATTGTGCATCCCCGCCCTTGGCGCCGGGCTTCATTTCATCCGCCTGGCGACGCCGACCACCGACGAGGCGCGCCTGGGCAAGGTGCTGACCAACAGTTCCGGCTTCATCTATTACGTCTCCATCACCGGCATCACCGGCACCAAATCCTTCTCCGCCGCCACCGTGGGCGAAGCCGTCGAACGGTTGCGCCGCGGCACCGATCTTCCCATCGCCGTCGGCTTCGGCATCAAGACCCCCGGCCAGGCCGCCGAAGTGGCGCGCATTGCCGACGCCGCCGTCGTCGGCTCGGCCCTGGTCAGCAGGATCGCCGATGGTGATGACGTGGCCCAGGTGCTCGATTATGTCGGCGAACTGGCGGCCAGCGTCCGCGGCGCGCGGGCCGGCGGCGGGCTTCGCCGCGTCCAGGGCGACAGGACCTGAGCATGAATTGGCTGACCAACTTCGTCCGTCCCAAGATCCGCGCCCTGGTGCAGAAGGACGACGTGCCCGACAATCTGTGGACCAGCTGCCGCGGCTGCGAAGAGATGATCTTTCACCGCGATCTCGCCGCCAATTTCTATGTCTGCTCGCGCTGTGGACATCACATGCGCCTCGGCGCCACCGACCGGCTCGATATGTTGTTCGACGACAGCAAGTACCAGCGCGTCGAACTGCCCAAGACCCCTCTCGACCCCTTGAAATTCCGTGACAGGAAACGCTACACCGACCGCATCAAGGATGCCCGCGCCGCCACCGAGTCCGACGACGCCCTGATCGTCGCCTTCGGCAAGATGGGCGGCATCGATGTGGTCTGCGGCGCCTTCGAATTCAAATTCCTCGGCGGGTCCATGGGCATTGCCGTCGGTGAAGGCATCGTCACCGCGGCGCGGTTGGCCGTCCTCCAGCAGGCGCCGTTGCTGATGTTCCCGTCATCGGGTGGCGCGCGCATGCAGGAAGGCCTGTTGTCCCTGGTGCAAATGCCGCGCACCACCATCGCCATCCAGGAAGTCAAGGACGCCGGAGTCCCTTATATCGTCGTCCTCACCGATCCCACCACCGGCGGCGTGACCGCATCTTTCGCCATGTTGGGCGATATCGCCATCGCCGAGCCCGGCGCCATCATCGGCTTCGCCGGTAGCCGTGTCATTCAGGACACCATCCGCGAGAAACTGCCCGACGACTTCCAGCGCGCCGAATATCTGTTGGAGCATGGCATGGTGGACATGGTGGTGAACCGCTTCGAGATGCGCGAGACCCTGATCCGCATCCTCCGCCTTCTGCTCGACCGCACCCCGGCGGCGGATGTGGTCCCGATCAGTGGCGACAAGGCCGGCGCCAAGGCCGGCACTGGCCCCGAGACCGGAAACACCGGCACAAAGGACTGATCCGCTGACTTCCGACGCCTTCCCCGACGCCAACGCCTCACCGGCGCCGCCGGCGCCGCCCTCATCCGGCAACCGGCATTCGGACGGCATTGTCGGCCGGCTTAGCGCCCATCACCCCAAGATGATCGATCTGTCGCTTGGGCGCATCCAGCGTCTGCTCGCAGCGCTTGGCCATCCCGAACGGCGCATGCCCGGCGCGGTGCATGTCGCCGGCACCAACGGCAAGGGTTCGGTGGTGGCCTATCTCCGCGCCTTTTTCGAGGCGTCGGGGCTCAGGGTTCATGCCTATACCTCGCCCCATCTGGTCAATTTCAATGAGCGCATCCGCGTCGCCGGTGAGCTGATCACGGACGAAATGCTGTCGTCGCTGCTGGACGAATGCGAAGCCGTCAATGGCGGTGCGCCGATCACCTTTTTCGAAATCACCACTGCCTTGGCGATGGAAGCCTTTGCCCGGGTTCCCGCCGATATCGTGCTGCTGGAAACCGGGCTCGGCGGCAGGCTCGACGCCACCAATGTCTTGGAGCGGCCATTGCTTTCGGCCATCACCCCGGTCTCCGCCGATCACGGCAAGTTTCTCGGCGACACCATCGCCGAGATCGCCTATGAGAAGGCCGGCATCCTCAAGCCCGGTGTGACGGTGGTCCTGGGCCCCCAATCCAGCGCGGCGGCGGATGTGTTTGCCGCCCGCGCGGCGGTCTTGGGCGCACCGCTAAGGCGCTATGGCCGCGAATGGAACGTTGCGGTCAATGGCTCGGGCATGGTCTGGCGCGGCGATGGCGCCAAGTTGGAGCTGCCGCACCCGGCGCTTGCCGGCGGCCATCAGATCGAAAATGCCGGCATCGCCATCGCCTGCGCCCGGGAACTCGCCCGCCATCCCGACTGCGCCTTCGAGTTTTCCCCCGACGCCATCGCCCGGGGGCTGCGCGCGGTCGAATGGCCGGCGCGGTTGCAGCGCCTGGACCACGGCCCCCTGGTGGCGCAGCTGCCCCAAGGGGAGGGCTGGGAATTGTGGCTCGACGGCGGGCACAATCCGGCGGCCGGATTGGCGCTGGCCGCCATGGCCGCCGAATGGGGCGCCAAGCCCACCCACTTGATCGTTGGCATGCTGCAAAGCAAGGACCCGGGCCAGTTCCTTGAGCCTTTGGCGCCGGTGATCTCCTCGGTCCATGGCATCCCCATCCCCGGCGACAAATCCTGCCATGATGGTGCCGCCATCGCCGCCATCGCCGCCGGTCTCGGGATCGCCGCCTCTCCCGGCGCCGATGCCGCCGATGCTCTTGCCCAGCTGCTCAGAGAAAACCAAGGGGCGGGGCGTATCCTGATTTGCGGCTCGCTCCATCTCGCCGGCGCCGTCCTCGCCGAACATGGCTAACAAAAACCCCGCCATGGGGCGGGGTTTGTGTGGTGGGGGAATGTCCGGAGCTCAGAGTTGTGATTCGACCCATTCATAGAGCTTGCCCTTGGAGAGCGCGCCCACCTTGGTGGAGGCAACCTGGCCGCTCTTGAACAGCATCAGGGTGGGGATGCCGCGCACGCCGTATTTCGAAGGCGTCGCCGGATTGTCGTCGATATTGACCTTGGCGATGGCGACCTTGCCCACCATGTCGTTGGCAAGCTCTTCCAGAATGGGCCCGATCTGCTTGCAAGGGCCGCACCATTCCGCCCAGAAGTCGACCAGGACCAAGCCCGTGGCCTTGAGCACATCATCTTCGAAAGAGCCATCTGAAACCTG
>CBDUSV010000267.1:0-4496 GCA_965369885.1 uncultured bacterium | reverse complement strand
TGCCCGAACTCGCCCGCCGCGTTCAATCTCTGAAAGACGTATCCTGGCTGTCGAGCATTTCCAAAAGCGCGAACCACTCCGAGGGACGCTCATCGAGATTGCGGGGCCGGTTGGCCTGGGCCGCGGCATGGTCGCAGACCTCGGCCGGCGGCAGATCCAACTCATCGCCAGTATTCATGGCGGCGATCTGCACCCGGCACGAGATTTCGAGGCTGTGCATGTAGCGAAAGGCGGTCCAGACATTGGGTCCACAGACCAAAAGGCCATGATTGCGGAGGATCATGTAATTCTTATCCCCCAGATCCTCGACCAGCCGGGCGCGCTCCTCAAGATCGTCGGCATAGCCTTCATAGTCGTGATAGGCGATATGGTTGAAGAACCGCATCGACTTCTGATTGACCGGCTTGAATCCGCCTTTGAGTGCCGCCACGGCCATGCCGGCGACGGTGTGGGTGTGGATGACACAGCCAACATCGGGCCGTGCCGCCAACACCGCGGAATGGATGACGTAACCCGCCGGGTTCACACCATAATTGGTATCCTGTTGGATGGTGCCGTCGAGATCGATGCGCACCAGGTCCGAGGCTCGGATCTGGCTGAACAGCCGGCCCTGGGGGTTGAGCAGGAATTCGTCGTCACTGCCCGGCACCCGCGCCGAGATGTGGGTCGAGGTCTTGTCGTCCATGTCATAGTGGGCAGTCAGGCGGTAGCATGCGGCCAGATCGACCCGGACTTCGTGCTCGGCGGCGTCTATGGCGGCAAAGCCAGCCTCGGCCTTGCTGATGGAAACCGGTGTTGCACACATGTCTGTTCTCCCCATGATCGGTTGAGTGGTTTTCTTGAGGCCCGAATTGGGCGATTTTTCCGAATCTAGGCGAACCGCGCCCGTGGATCAATCGCCATGGCGCCAAAGGGCACGGGGCTGGTACTATTTTGTATTGCGCTGGATAAGGCTATTGGTCCCATGGGCACATACACGACCCTTTCAACCTTGGTCGCGGATCTGGACCGCCATGGCGAGGCGGCGGCGGTTATCGCGGTTCGCGAAGACGGGATCGACAGCTGGTCCTATGCAAGGCTTGCCGAAACTATCGATCACTTGGCCTGCGGTCTTATCCGCCTGGGGGTTAGCCGCGCCGAACCGGTGGCGATCCTGGCGCCCAACAGCCCGGAGTGGATTGCCAGTTACTTTGCCATCGTCGAGGCCGGTGGCTTGGCGGTCCCGATCGACAATCTGATCGGCGAGGCGGAACTGGCACGGGTGATCGCCGATTGTGGATGCCGCCACATCTTCACCACCGAAGACCATTTGGCCGCGCTCAATTCTCTCGACCGGGATGGGCATATCGACATCATCATGCTCAGTGGCGGCGAGGTGGCGGGCACGCGTCCTTGGCGCAGCCTGCTTTTGGACCAAAGCGAAACACTGCCCACACTGCAGCCGATTGACCCGGCGTCGCTGCTTTACACATCGGGGACCACGGGAACGGCGAAGGGCATCGCTCTCAGCCACAGGAACTTCCTCAGCAATCTTGAAGCAATTTTATCCGCCGGGCTTGTGCGGCCCGGTGACCGCATCCTCATCCCGCTGCCGTTTCACCACGCTTACCCTTTCACCACCGGTCTGTTGACAGCGCTCGCCAGTGGCAGCGTCATCGTTCTGCCGGAAGGAACCAGCGGCCCTGAGATCCTCCACGCCCTCAAAGAGGGCAAGGTCATCACGATGATCGGGGTACCGCGGCTTTATGCGGCCATGGTGGACGGCATTATGGCCAAGGTGGCGGCCCGGGGTGGGCAGGCCGCAAAGATGTTCCATCCCATGCTTGGCATATCGATCTGGCTCAGACGCCGGTTACGGCTGCGCATCGGCCGCATCCTGTTTCGCCCGTTGCACAAAGAGTTCGGGCCAAGCCTACGCCTTCTGGGGTGCGGCGGCGCACGATTGGAACCGGAGGTGGCATGGCAACTCGAAGGTTTGGGCTGGGAGGTGCTCAGCGGTTATGGGCTCACAGAAACGTCGCCCCTTTTGACACTCAACCTGCGGGGACGTGAACGCATCGGTAGCACGGGCTTGCCGATCGGGAATGTCGAGCTCCGCATAGGACCTTCCAGCGGGGATGAATTCGGCGAGGTGCAGGCTCGCGGCCCCAATGTTTTCGCCGGCTACTGGAACAACCCCGAGGCGACGCGTGAAGTATTTACCGCGGACAAATGGTTCCGCACCGGTGACCTTGGCTATCTCGACAAGGACGGCTATCTCTTTCTCGTTGGCCGCTCCAAGGAACTCATTGTCCTTGCCGACGGAAAGAATATATTCCCCGAGGAGATCGAAGCTGTCATCGCCGAGAGCCCGTTTATCCTGGATGTCGGTGTGTTGGAGCATGAGGGCGTCCTGGTCGGCCTGATCGTTCCCGACGCCGATGCGGTCCGCGACCGCGGTCTGGCACGCGTCGAAGCCCTGCTGCGCGAGCAGATCGAATTCGCAACGGCGGGCCTGGCTCCCTATCAGCGTTTGTCAGGGTTTGTCCTTTACTCCGACGAACTGCCGCGCACCCATCTCGGCAAGCTTCGCCGTCATCTGCTTGCCGATATCTATCAGGGCGCAAAGGCGGGGAAAAGGCCCAAGGCGCCGGTGGCGCACGACGATGAAGATCTGGCCCTGTTGGCGTCACCCCGCGCCAAACAGGTGTGGGACTGGCTCACCGCGCTCTATCCCGACCAACCCCTTCACCTTGATGACAGCCCGCAACTCGATCTTGGAATCGATTCGCTCAAATGGGTAACCCTGACCCTGGAGATGGAGGAGCGTTTTGGCATTTCCATCAACGAGGATGCCATCGCCCAGATCACCACATTGCGCGACTTCCTACGAGAGGTGATCGCTGCCGGCGCGGCCGAGCCTGGTGGGGGTGGCGTTGCCACTTTATCGGCGGAACAGGAGCGCTGGCTGAAGCCGACAGGTCCCATGCTCACATTTCTAGGCTGGATGGTGTACCAGCTCCTTCGGGTGATCATGCGCCGTTGGTTCCGCTTGACCGTAAAGGGCATCGAAAATCTTCCCGAGACCGGGCCCTACATTCTGACGCCCAACCATGTCAGTTTCCTCGATTCCGTGGCGCTTATGGCCGCCCTCACATGGCGCCAGTTCAAACATACGTACTGGGCGGGTTGGACTGGATTGTTGTTTCGCGGTGCCATCACGCATTTGTTTAGCCGCATGGCCGGCATATTTCCGGTCGACCCTGACCGAAGCCCGGGCCTCGGCCTGGCCTATGGCCTCGGCACCCTGACCCGCCGCAACGTTTTGGTGTGGTTTCCCGAGGGCATGCGCTCACCCACGGGGGAACTCGGCCCCTTCATGGCGGGAATTGGCGTTGTGGTCGACAGATCCCAAGCGCCGGTCCTGCCGGTCTTGATCAAGGGCAGTTTCGAGGCCATGCCGGTGGGCGAGCGGTGGCCACGCCGCCATCCCATCACCGTCGTCATCGGCGCCCCGCTGACGGCTTCGGGGTTGGATGCCGCCGGCGCTGGCCAGGACCAGGCCAGCCGCATTGCCAACGCCTTGCATGACGCAGTGGCCAGACTGGATAAATGAGTTGATCCCGCGTCTTTCCCAGGAACCTTCCCGAACCGCGTCACGCCGCGCGGTGATTTCCTGGTGCGTTTATGATTGGGCGAACTCAGCCTTTTCCACCGTCATCGTCACCTTCGTCTTTGCCGCCTATTTCTCCCGCTCGGTCGCGGAATCGGTCATCCTTGGCACGGCGCAGTGGGGCTGGGCGGTGTCGCTGTCGGGCCTCGCCATCGCCATTCTCAGCCCGATCTTCGGCGCCATCGCCGATCAGGGCGGTGGCAACAAGCCATGGCTTGCCGGTTTCACCGTGCTGTGCGTGATCGCCACCGCCTTGCTGTGGTTCACCGAACCCGATCCCGGATTCGTGTTGTGGGCGTTGGTGTGTTTCGCCATCGCCAATATGGCCCAGGAAATGGGCTACGTCTTTTACAATGCCATGCTGCCCAATCTCACCCCCATGGGACGGTTGGGCCGGCTATCGGGCTGGGGTTGGGGGCTTGGCTATCTCGGCGGGATGATCTGCCTGATCGTGGCCCTGGTGGTGTTCGTCCAGCCCGATGCGCCTCTGTTTGGGCTCGACAAGCAACAAGGTGAACACATCCGCGCTGTCGCCCCCCTGGCCGCCATATGGTTCGCCGTCTTCGCGGTCCCGCTGTTCCTGTTCACGCCCGACCGGCCGACGATCGGCGCGCCGCTTGGCCAGGCGGTGCGAGGGGGACTCTCGAACCTGTTTCGAACGTTGCGCCGAGTGCGCAGCCACGCCAACATCGCCCGGTTTTTGTTGGCGCGCTTGGTTTATATCGATGGGCTCAACACGATGTTCGCTTTCGGCGGCATCTACGCGGCGGGCACATTCGGCATGAGCCCCGTGGAGATTCTCCAGTTCGGCATCACCCTAAACATCACCGCCGGCCTAGGCGCG
>CBDUSV010000266.1:0-4530 GCA_965369885.1 uncultured bacterium | reverse complement strand
GGCCGTGTTCACCGGTTTCATCTATCTGGCGGCGACGTTGCCCTGGTTGGGGGCGCTAGCCGCGTCACATTTCCTGGAACGCCGTAACAACCGTGAGGTGGTCAAAGGCGGCGGTGCCTCGGCGCGCTGGCGCGACCGCCTGGTCAATGAGCTTGCGATCGATCCCGAAACCTTGATTTCCAGCAATGTCCATGTCATCGCCGATGTCGATCACTCCAACGACATCTGGGACGCCATCGCCAGCCACGTGGTCAATGACAGAAGCTACCGGCAAGTGATCGATGGCGCCCGGGCCTGCGCCGTGCTCGACCGTGCCTATCGCGGCGCCCAGGCCCACGGCATGGCGGCGCTTTGAATTGGCTGGCGGGTGAGGATGAGATAACTGGAGGCAACGAAGCATGCGTAAGAAATGGTGCCTGACCGGCACCGACATAGAGACCATGATTTCCGCCTGCAGGCAGGAGGCGGAGAAAGATGATCTCAAGCCGACCATCGCCATTGTCGATGATGGCGGCCATCTTCTGTATCTCGAGCGCCCGGACAGCCAATCCCCGCTGGGCATCGAAATGGCCACCGGCAAGGCCCGTACCGCGGCCTTCCGGGAGCGGCCGAGCCGAGCCCTGGCGGACCGCGTCAAGGAACGGCCGGGCTTTTTGATGATGCCGGACTGCCTGCCGGTCCCCGCCGGCATTCCGCTGTTCTATCAGGGCGTCTGTGTCGGCGGCATCGGCGTGTCCAGTATCGCCGAACACGACGAACCGGTCGCCATGGCCGGCGCCTCCGCGTTGGAACAGGTTGGCAAGTGATGGCTAAGGCGGAAACCATTGCCAGTGTGGTGCCAGAGACGGCGGCCGAAGGCGAGGTGCGCATCAGCGCCGTCGAGGCCCACTGTCTCAGGCTGCCCTACAAGGGCGCGGTCGAATTCCATTCGGTCAAGCAGACCAGCGCCGAATATGTCCTTTTGGTTCTCAAGCTCGACAATGGCATGGAAGCCATCGCCGAGGCGGTGTGCCGGCCGGAATTTTCCGGCGAGGATGCCCGGGCGCTGGCCTATGTGATCGACACCTTCTTCGCCCCGGTCCTGACCGGCGCCGACCCCCTGGATCATCAATCCCTGCTTGGCGCCGTCGGCCGGTTCAAGGGCTGCACCGCGGCCCAGGCGATGGTGGATATCGCGCTGTGGGATGCCAGGGGGAAAATCCTCGGCCAGCCGGTGTGGCGCCTGCTTGGCGGCGGGCCGGTGGCGCCGGTGCCGCTGACCTGGATCGCCCACGGCAACGACCGCAAGGCGCAAACCGAAGAGGCTTGCCGCATCGTGGACGAGCGTGGCTACAAGGGCATGAAGCTGAAGACCTGGAAGCGCTCGAACGAGGATGTTTTGCTGGTCCGCGACGTGCGCAAGGCGCTCGGCGACGACATCACCATCTATGTCGATTGCAACGGAAGCTATTCGGAAACCGAGGTGCGGACCATTCTCGCGCGGGTTTCGGAATATGATGTCGCCTTCATCGAGGACCCCTGCCGGCTTACCGATGTGGACCGCCAGAGGGATCTCGCCAACGCGCTGCCGGTCGCCATCTTAGGCGATACCTACTGCAATTCCCTCAATGCGGTCCACCGCCTGATCCATGCCCGCGCCATCGGTGGGGCCAGCGTCAAGCTCAGGCGCACCGGCTTGTCCGAATCCCTCAAGATCATCGCGCTTTGCCAGGCCGCCGGCATCCCGGCGGTGATCGGCACGGATTCGAGTTCGCGCATTGGCTCCATGGCCCGGGTTCATCTGCGCATGGCGGTGCCCTACCTTTCGCCCTGGCCGATCGAGACCCACTTCTTCGACAAGCTAGCCGATGATGTGTTCGCCGGCGATTTCCAATTCTCCGATGGCCAGATCACGCCGACGGATGCGCCGGGTTTCGGCGCCTCGATCGACCAGGCGGCATTGGAGAAATACGTGTTTTAAGCAACGATAACTTCGCATGACAAAGTAAGAGTTTCACCACAGGAGGATAAAATGTCTAGGAACTTCAATTACTTAAGTAGGATATATAGTGGCTTCGGGCTGTTGGTGGCGCCGGCGTTGCTGATCACCGGTCTCGCTCTCGCCACGGCCACGTCCGCCGAGGCCGCCACCTCGGCCGCTGATTTCTTCAAGGGCAAGAAAGTTTACCTGATGATCGGATATGGGCCCGGCGGCAGCTACGACAGCTACGCCCGCCTGGTGGCGCGCCATTACGGCCGCTTCATTCCCGGCAAGCCCACCGTCGTGCCCCAGAACAGGCCGGGCTCGGGCAGCCTGGTGGCCTCGAATTATCTCTATAACGTGGCGCCCAAGGACGGCACGGTGGTCGCGGCGATCGGCCAGGGCGTCTATTTCATGCAACTGCTGGACCGGCCCAAGATCAAGTTCGATGCCCGCAAGTTCACCTGGATCGGGCGCATGACGGACGTCACCAGCCTGGTGGTGGCGTGGCACAAATCCAAGGCTAAAACCATTGCCGATCTGCAGAAGATCAAGGTTCCGATCGCGGTGGGCGGCACGCTGTCCGGCTCGACCCTGACGATCTCGTTCCTGAACAAGCTGACCGGCACCAAGTTCCAGCCGATCAAGGGCTATAGGGCGGCGGCGGCGATGCTTGCCTTGGAGCGTGGCGAGGTCGATGCCACCGCCAGCGTCACGTGGCTTGCCTTGCAGGCGAAATATGGCCGCTGGCTCAAGGCGAAAAAAGTCAATGTCCTGGTGCAGGTCGGCCTTAAAAGGGCCAAGGGCCTGGAGAACGTTCCGCTGCTGTCCGAGCTCGGCACCTCCAAGCACGAGCGCACCATGTTAAGGGTGTTGTCCTCGACCAACGCCATTGGCCGGTCGTTGACGGCGCCGCCGGGTGTCCCGGCCGACCGCGTCGCGGCGTTGCGCGGCGCCTTCGATGCCATGGTCAAGTCGAAGAAGTTCCTGTCCGAGGCGAAAAGGATAGGCCATCCGATCAATCCGATGTCCGGCGACGCGCTCAGGCAAGTCGTTCTCCAGGCCGGTGATCTGACCCCGAAAATGATCAAGCAGATCCAGGACATCGTCAACATCAAGTACCGCAGCATCAGAAAGAAAAAGAAGAAGAAAAAGAAGAAGTAGCCGCGGCATTCGGCCAGGTTAAGCCCGCCCCTTTACGCCACCGATGGCGTGGGGGCGGGCGCCCCTTCGGTTCAAAATAAATGGAAAAGCTTCAATGCTTGAACCCAAAAAAACAATAATCGGCGTACCGGAAGATCGGCGCACCCCCTATGAGCGCTGGGTCGAGGACGATCTCGGCCTCGATCTGCACCATGGCTATGCCTTGGGGCCGCTCGGCACGCTCGACCTCAAGCCGTGGGAAGAGCGCGGCATCCGGGCCACGTTCCTGGATCTGATCGGCGCCGAATCCCTGGCCGGTATGTATATCGGCGAGATTCCCCCCGGCGGATCGACGGTGCCGGCGCGCCAATTGTATGACGAGACCATCTACATCGTGTCCGGCACCGGCAGTACCACCGTCGAGCTCGGCGGCGGCGGCCAGGCCACCTTCGAATGGGGGCCGCGCAGCCTGTTCGCGGTGCCGCTCAATTGTTCCTACCGTCTGCACAATGGCTCGGGCCTGGAGCCCGTGCGCTATTTCAGCGTCAACACCCTGCCCATCGTCTACAACCTTTACCGGGACACCAAGTTCATCTTCGGCACCGGCCACGATTTCGGCCGCGTGCCTTCGGAACAGGCCGCCATGGAGGCCGTGCTCTACAAGCCCGACGAGAGCCACGAACACACCGCGGTGGATCTTTACGACACCGTGTTCGTCCCCGATGTGCTCCAGGTGCCCCGCAGCAAATTCACCGAGCGTGGCGAAGGGGCGCACTGCGTATATTTCGAGATGGGCAGCAGCGTGATCTCGGCCCATGTCTCCGAGGTGCCGGGCCGGCGCTTCTTCAACCCCCACCGCCACGGCCCCTCGGCCTTCGTCTTCATCCTTGAAGGGTCGGGCTATTCGCTGTTGTGGCCGGAAGCCGGCGTAAGTGAGCGCTTCGACTGGCCGGAGGACGACATCGGCGTCGTGGTGCCGCCCAACATGTGGTGGCATGGCCATTTCGTCACCAGCCCCAGCGCCCTGCAGCTTGCCATCAAGCTGAGAAGCCGGTTCGTGCCGATTAACCATCTGTACGACAAATCCCACAAACGGGTGACTGAAGGTGGTACGGTTTTGCTCTATGATGATCTCGAGGAAGGCCTGCGCAAGGATATTTGGGGGACCTTCGTCAAGGAGTGCGCCCTGAAAGGCCACCAGGTCACCGAACCTGAATTGGCGTCGTCATAAGCCCCGGAAGTGGGATGTAAATAGGGGGGGTTAGGGAAAGGAGCGACCAATGAGTGAAGTTGCCATCGAGACCACCGATGAAAAAGTCGAGGCCCTGCACCGGCGCATGGCGAAAAGCTCGCTGGGCGGGCACTGGCAGCCGCGCAAGGCGCAGCCCAAACTGGTGCCGTTCGTGTGGCAATGGTCGGAGATTTAT
>CBDUSV010000265.1:0-4531 GCA_965369885.1 uncultured bacterium | reverse complement strand
GACGCACCAACAAGCGCCGTGGTTCCTAGTAGTCCTTTTTTCATAATCAATTAACCTCCAGCCGAAAGCCCCGAAAGGCCGTGATGTTGTTCCGATTAACCGGGCGGCCAGTATGGGTGTACTGGCACAATCCCAGCATACCCGGCTCCCCCGAATCTGAAATCCGAAGTCGGACGCGTCATAAAATCCTTTTGGTGGCGAAAACGCAACATTTCAGCAGGGCCAATTGGTTAATTCCTTCAAGACTGTGATAAAGTTGCCACAGTCGCCCGGGCGGCACAAAACCCTGAAAACGCTGGTTTTCACCTTCACACCGTGGCGATCACCTTCATGGCCGAAAGCGCCCGCAACAGTTCGCCGCGGTCCCGGTCAGGGGTTTCGGGAAAGGCGTCATCGAATTCATCGCGGGTGAAGGCTTCCCGGCCGATCACCCAAATCACGGACTTGTCCTGGCCTTGCGGGATCGGCACCTTGCCGGTCTCACCGGCAAGGACCCAGTCCTTGCCATCGCGCACGACCTTGAGTTTGTTCCTGGTGACCTCATAGCGTGGTGTGTAGGCGTCACTGGCCTGGGCGTCATTGGCCGGCGCATCATCCAGCACATCATGGGGAAGATCGAATCCCCCCCGGTTGAACCGGTAATGCCTTTGGAACGCCATGAAACGGCCGATCATGTCGTCACCGGTGGCGATCCCGCCAAGACGGTCTGCCAGGCGCTTGAGGTGGTCGGCAAAGGCGGTCTCGCCGCCGGGGCGCTCAAGCAACGGCATATTGGCCCGAAACTGGGGATCGTGGACCACCCGTTCGAACAACGCCGAGACATAATCAAGGCCGGTGACCGCGGTGGCGCCGAAGGCGATATGCACGCACCCGGCGCTCAGCGCCAGGGCATCATGATAGGTTCCCCGGGGCAGATACAACAGATCGCCGGGCTTCAAGGTCACTTCCTGGGCGACGCGGCCCCGCGCCTTGTCGTGATGGTCCTGGCCGAAACTAAGAAATTCGGGACGTTCGACCGGCAGCTCCATGGTGCCTTCATATAAACGCCAGGTCTTTTCTCCTTCGACATGAACGGCATAGACGTCGTGGGTATCGATATGGGAGCCGAAGGCCTGTTGCGCCTGCCATGAGCAGTAGAGATTGGCCTGAACCTTGGCTTCGAGTGCGTGCTCAAGGGCGGTGGCGGTGGCAATGAGGTCCGGATTCAAGCTGTCGATATCATTGCACACCATGCTTGCGCCCTGGCGCAGAAGCTCGATGACGCGCTCCGGGTCGGGCCGCAACATCTCGGTGCCCGAGGTCAAATCAGGGGTGAGTAAACTATATTCATCGGGTGGCACCATGACATTGTCGCGGTTGAGCTGAAGCCGCTTGCCCCCCAACCACACGGTGGTGATGTTGAGGATATCGCTGAGTTTGGCCCATGACATGATGCCGGCGAACTTGTCCGGGCTGCCGGGCACATGCAGGGGCAATTTGCCGTAATATTTGGTGAAAAACTCGTCAGGGGTCACCGGCGCGAGTATGTCGGCAAAGGTTTCGATCTGTTGTGCCATGACCCTAGCTTTCAGGAGCTTTCCGGGCTTTCTGGTTAAACCCTTGGTGGCCCGGGGTCAACCGAGAGGGGGGTCAACCGCGAGACCGCCGATGGCGGCGATGCCCACCAAACCGGTGTTTTTGAGGCGATGAACGTTGGCCCGGGTGATTCCGCCCAGGGCGTAGACCGGCACCGGGCTCAAGCGCACCCAGGCCGCGAAGCGCAAGGGGCCAAGGGCACGTTTCGTCGGGTGGCTGGCGGTGGTAAAGACCGGCGCCAGCAGTGCCGCATCGGCGCCGGCGCGTGCCGCCATGAACAGCGACCGCGGGGAATGGGCGGAAACCGTCAGAATCCACCCCTTGCGGCGCCTCACCCAGCCAGGGCGCGCGCGCTTAAGGGCAAGTCCTTCGGGCAAGTGGAGGCCATCGGCGCCGACCGCGGCGGCAAGACGTGCATCGCCGGCGATAAGGAGCAAAATGCCACGGCGCCGGCACAGCCGCGCCAGCTTGCGGGCCAAGGGTTCCCGGTCGGCCATGCGGTAGTGGCGGTAAATGACGGCGCTGCCCCGGGGCAGGGCTTCGATCGAGGCCACGGGATCGGCGAGCCTCTCATCGTCGGTCATAAGGATCAAGGCAGGCAAGGCGCCCTGTTGGCTATTGGCGCGGTTTCGCCGTCTCGGCCCTTTGAGATGGCGGGCCGCGTCTGTTAGGCTTGTCATGGTCCGGGATTGCCCCTCAACGCTTGCAACTTGTTCGGTCCGACAGTGCCATGACCATCGATGCGCCGCAAATCGAAGACGCTCCCGACATCAAGGCCAATCTAGCCGCGGTCCAGGCGCGCATTGCCGCCGCTGTCCACGACAAGGGCCTGGGCCCTGATGATGTGACCTTGATCGCGGTCTCCAAGATGCATCCCGCCGCCGCCATAACCGCCGCCATCGCCGCCGGGCAAAAAGTGTTCGGCGAGAACCGGGTCCAGGAGGCCAAGGCCAAATGGCCGTCCCTCAAGGCGGCCACTCCGGGCATCGAGCTTCATCTCATCGGCCCGCTGCAGACCAACAAGGTGCGCGATGCCGTGGCCCTGTTCGACGTGATCCAGACCGTCGACCGGCCCAAGCTTGCCCGCGCCCTGGCGGCGGAGATGGCGAAGACCGGGCGCCGGCCCGCCATCTTCATCGAGGTCAATACCGGCGAAGAGCCGCAAAAGGCCGGTGTCATGCCCACTGCGGCGGACGCCTTGGTCGCGCTGTGCCGCGACGAGCTCGATCTGGCGCCGGCGGGGCTGATGTGCATCCCGCCCGCCGGTGAAGAGCCGTCGCTCCATTTCGCGCTGTTGCGCGACATCGCGCGCCGGGCGGGTCTTGGCGGTCTCAGCATGGGGATGTCCGACGACTTCGAGACCGCGGTGCGCTTCGGCGCCACCCATGTGCGCGTCGGCACCGCCATTTTCGGCCCCCGCCCGGCATAACCAACCAGTCTGACGCGCACTGTTTCAATATCCCGGAAGACCGAAAGCCCGCCGCAGCGGGCCGAGATGGGCGGCATTCTGATAAATGCTGGCGCTGGTGGTGCCGAATTGTTGATCGTCCCCTATGCCATCTTGCGCGATTGGCGCTCCTGGTGGGCCGGAGTATTAGCCTTTGCCAAGGGCTTCTGGTCCGCGTGACTTACTGGAAGATGGGGGGAAAAGCGACAGAACCAAACCCAACTTGCTTCTACTCTGGATCTTCTGCCATCTTTCCAGGAATCTTGATCTCGTTGATGTTCCACGCCAGGGTGATGCGCGGTACCTTGCCGCGATAGGTATGGACGAAGTGAACCAGGTGGCTCGGGAAAATCACCATCATGCCTGCCTCGGATTTCGGCCCTGATGGTGTGGTCATGCAGTCGGGCTCCTCGCGGCAGCAGACGTCCATGCGCGGGTCGGCAAAGCGGAACCCGCCGCTCTTGTTCTCGCGATCCTCCTCGGTGCCAAGATCGAGAAAGTAGACGATGGAGGCCGTCGAACGGTTGTGGCTATGCGGCGAGCAGCTTTCGCCCTCGCGGTAAACCGTCGCCCAACTGATATCCACCACCGCATTCTCGGTGGAAAGCACCTTGCGGTAGAATTCGCGGGCGCGGGCATGAATAAGATCCGCCGCAGGGCAACCCCAGCGATCGAGGTAAAAGACCTTTGACGATCCGAAGATGCCGTTGTCTTTGTAGACGCCAAGCGCCGGGTCCCGTTCAAGCCCGAAGACGGTGTCCTTCAATTGTGAATGGTAGGTATCGGTATCGGGAAAGCGGACCACCTTGATGGTGGGCTCGAGCCAAGTCTTGATCTGCACGTCCTCCGGCCAAATCTCGAGGTCGTACCCGTCAATGGTAACGGTATTGTCCATTTCGGATTCACTCATTTTGCACAGCGTATCATGTTCAAGGAAGCTGGCAAATGCAACAGCCGAGGGTTTCTGAGGCTTAGGCGGCGGTGATGCGGATGCGGTCCCCAGGCCCGCAATCCGCAATCAGGCGCTTAAGATCCGGGGCGTCAAGGGCGACACAGCCTTCCGTCGCCGGGAATTTCGCACCGGCAAGATGAATGAATATGGCGCTGCCCTTTGCCGGGGTGGGTGGGTCGTCATTGTAACCGACCACCACGATCACATCATAGCGGTGGTCTTGGCGCCACAAATGTTCGCAACCGGCGTCGAAGGGGAGGTGGATGAGCCGGTTGTAGAGCTCATGACCAGGGTCATCACACCAGCCGTCACCGGGCTCGATCACGGCCAATGGCAACCCTGTCGGGGGCGGTTCGAGGCGGTCTTGGCGATACAACACCTGGCGCAATGGAAAGCATCCGGCGGGAGTGGCGCCGTCGCCCTCGGATTTATCCGCGCTTATGCCCGCCCGCCCCAGGGCACATGGCGCCTCTAGGCTGTTCCAGGAGAGGATGCCGTGGTGGGCGCCGGCTTCAGGGTGTGCTTTGACGATAATGTCCATGGCGCGGTTATAACGC